>CAZUXS010000001.1:0-61525 GCA_964624605.1 uncultured Lachnospiraceae bacterium
TCAAAATCCTCCGATTGAAAAAATGCTGCCTCCCGACGGAGTGTATTTTTCACAGCTTATATATGAGGGAAGAAGATACAACGGCATAACAAATGTGGGCACAAACCCCACTTTCGGCAAGAATTACCGCCGTGTGGAAACACATATCCTCGATTTTGACGAGGAGATTTACGGCAAAGAAGTTGTGGTCGGACTTTTCAAGAAAATAAGAGAAGAAGTCCGTTTTGAAAATATGGATAAACTTAAGTCACAGCTTGAAAAGGATAAGGCAACGGCACTCGGCTTTTCGGCAACTTTGGAGATGTCGGATTATGACTTTTAAGGGTGATAAGCTTTTTAAGGCTAGGGTGCTTACGGGTGTGATTGTGCCTGTGCTGGTGCTTGCAGGTGCTTTTACACTGTATTTTTACGGTAGTCCGTTTAAATGCGTTTTTTACCGATTGACGGGGTTATATTGCCCCGGTTGCGGTTCGGGCAGAGCCGCAACAGCATTAATACATTTGAAAATATGGCAGGCTTTAAGGTACAATATGTTGTTTGTGTTTTTAGGCTTGCCATGTATACTATATGGGGTGGGTGCATATTTAAAGTTTGTTTTCGGCATAAAAGTACCATTGCCGAAATATATGCCAAACTCAGTTATAATGACAGTGACGGTTGTTATTGTCTTGTTTTGGATATTAAGGAACATAGGGGTGTTTCCTTTCACATTGCTTGCACCCTAAGCTGAAATTTGAAAAAATACGGGAGGAGGAAATTTTATGAAAATTTGTCCTAATTGTTCATATCAGAATGATGATTCAAGTTTGTTTTGCGCCAATTGCGGTAAGAAGCTTGAAGAATTGCAGCAAAATAATATTGATGATTCAAAATCCGAAAATTCCGAACTCACACAGGAGATAGGTAATGGACCTTTTGTGGGGGAATTGGTGGCGGATGACTTTGTTGAAAATTCAAACCAAACGGTGTACAATGATTTGAGTACAAATTCAAACCAAACGGTGTACAATGATTTGAACACAAATTCAAACCAAACGGTGTACAATGATTTGAGTACAAATTCAAATCAAACAGTACAAAACACTTTGAATACAAATCCGGTTCAAACAATTTATAATGATTTGAATTCCAATGTGAACCAACCACCGTACGGCAACGGTTCTCAAATTAATAATGTGCAGCCGCAGCAACCATATTTCAATAATACACAGCAGGTTCAAGGCGGGGTGCAGGGTGCTAATACATATAACAATATGTACAGCGATAAAAAAATAAATGCAACACCTTATGTTATATGGGCTATTGCCGATTTGGTTTGTTGCTGTTTGCCACTGGGTATTGCAGCTCTCATATTTGCAATGCAGATATAAATTCGGCTCAAACCTATGAAGAGGCTGAAAAGAAGAGACAGACCGCTATGATACTTTGTATAATAGGTACTGTTGCCGGCTTTCTATGCAGTGCAATATATGTCTTGGCTATACTTGCATAGTGACAGGTCAATTTTTAAATATGAAAAATTATCACCCTCTGTCGATATGAACGGCAGAGGTTTTCGTTTTATATAAATATATTTCAAACGATGGGTATTGAATAAGATATTTTTTATGTTTGAAAAAACGGAATTTTTATAAAATTTTACAATAGGTGTTTTTTTAGTAAAACTGCCTATTGTTTTGTACAAATAAATTTCAAAATTGGTTATATGATGTATTGAATAATTTGCTTAATTTGTGTAAAATAGTATGGGCAAATATTGTGTATTAAATTATATATTAAAAAAGAGAGTGATATTAAAATGAAAACAACCAGAGATGATATAAGAAACATTGCCATTATTGCACACGTTGACCACGGTAAAACCACACTTGTGGACGAGCTTTTGAAGCAGAGCGGTACTTTCCGTTCCAATCAGGTGGTACGTGAGAGAGTAATGGATAGCGGTGATATTGAACGTGAAAGAGGTATCACAATTCTTTCAAAGAATACTGCCGTATATTATGAGCATACAAAGATAAATATTGTAGATACACCGGGCCATGCCGACTTTGGCGGTGAGGTTGAGCGTGTACTTAAGATGGTAAACGGCGTTGTACTCGTTGTTGATGCTTACGAGGGTGCTATGCCACAGACTAAGTTCGTTCTTAAAAATGCACTTGCACTCGGACTTCCCGTTGTTGTTTGTGTAAACAAGGTTGACCGTCCGGAAGCAAGATGTGAAGAAGTTGTGGACGAAATCCTTGAACTTTTCATGGAGCTTGATGCTACGGATGAACAGCTTGACAGCCCATTCGTATTCGCAAGTGCTAAGCTTGGTAAGGCTTCACTCAACGCAGATGATGTGCTTGAAAAGGAAGATATGAAGCCGCTTTTCGATACTATCATTGAGCATATTCCAGGTCCCGAGGGCGATGTGGAAGCACCTCTCCAGATGCTTGTAACAACAATCGATTTCAACGAATATGTTGGTAAGATTGGTATCGGTAAGATTGAAAACGGTTCCGTTAAGGTAAATGACGAAGTTGCAATCGTAAATATTCACGACCCCGAAAAGCTTGAAAAGATAAGAGTAACAAAGCTTTATGAATATGAAGGTCTTGAAAGAGTTGAGGTTAAGGAATCTTCAATGGGTTCTATCGTTGCTGTTTCCGGTATGCCCGAAATTCATATCGGTGATACAATTGCCGCTGTTGAAAATCCTGTGCCTATCGAGGTTAGCAAAATCAGCGAGCCTACACTTTCAATGATGTTCAGCGTAAATGACAGTCCTTTCGCAGGTCAGGAGGGTAAGTTTGTAACAAGCCGTCACCTCAGAGAAAGACTTATGAGAGAGCTTAACACAGACGTCAGCCTTAAGGTTGAGGACACAGAGCGTCCCGAGGCATTCAAGGTTAGCGGTAGAGGTGAGCTCCACCTTTCAATCCTCATCGAAACAATGAGAAGAGAGGGTTATGAGTTCCAGGTTGCTCGTCCTCAGGTACTTTATAAGGAAGAAAACGGCAAAAAGGTTGAGCCTATGGAGCTTGCAACAATCGATGTTCCCGAAGAATACGTTGGTAGCGTAATTGAGAAACTCGGTCAGCGTAAGGGCGAAATGGTTAATATGATGCCATCTAAGGGCGGTTACACAAGACTTGAATTCAACATCCCCGCAAGAGGTCTTATAGGTTACAGAAATGAGTTCTTGACAGATACAAGAGGTAACGGTATCCTCAACACAATTTTCAACGGTTATGAGCCATACAAGGGTGATATTGAATCACGTCAGCAGGGTTCACTTATAGCATTTGAAACAGGTGAGGCTGTAAGTTACGGTCTTTTCAATGCACAGGACAGAGGTGACCTCTTCATCGGTGCAGGCACAAAGGTTTACAGCGGTATGGTTGTCGGCAGAAATGCAAGAACAGGCGATATGGAAGTAAACGTATGTAAGAAGAAGCAGCTTACAAACACAAGAGCATCGGGTTCAGATGATGCACTTAAGCTCACACCTCATATCGTAATGAGCCTTGAACAGTGTATCGACTTCATTTCAGATGATGAGCTTGTTGAAGTAACACCGGAAAATCTCAGACTTCGTAAAAAACTTCTTGACCCAATCGCAAGAAGAAAGGCAAACCGTTACTAATACGGCAGGGGAAGGATTATGGGCAAAAAAAAGGATAAAAAAGTCGGCGGCTCGTTTGTGAAAATGGCGGCTATACTTGCGGCGGCAGGTTTGGTTGTCAGGTTCATAGGCTTTTTATACAGACTTCCGCTCACCAATATGATAGGTGATGAGGGTAACGGTATTTATGCTGCAGGCTACAATATATATAACTTTTTTCTGATTATGAGTTCCGCAGGCTTGCCCGTTGCCATTTCAAGAATGGTGGCGGAAAAGCTTGCACTTGAAGAATATACAAATGCGAGAAAGATATTCAAGGTATCTATGCTTGCGGCAGGCGGTTTCAGCTTGTTGCTTGCGATTTTGATGGCTGTGGGTACAAAGATATTTTATGACTACAGCTTAAGCACGGGAAATACCGAAAGCTTGATGTTTTCAAGCGTTTGGTGTTTATATTCCCTTTCACCAACAATATTCATCGTAGGTGTTATGGCTGTGTACAGAGGATATTTCCAAGGCTTTCAAACCACAGTGCCGACGGCACTTTCACAGATTGTGGAGCAGGTTTTCAACGCTGTTTTCAGTGTGTATCTTGCATGGCTGTGGATAGGCTACGGCGTTCAATACGGTGCGGCAGGCGGCACGGCGGGTACGGGTGTCGGCGCACTTTCCGGCTTAATCATACTTATGGTATTCTTTGTGCTTACAAGAAACGGCAGAAAAGAAATTTTTGCCACGGATAAAAAGAATTACCAAGTTGAATCAAGCGGCAGAATTTTGAAAAATTTGGTTAAGATTGCAGTTCCGGTAATCACGGGTACGGCTATATTCAGTATGACAAACTTTGTTGATATGATAATGGTGGAATCAAGACTTAAGGTTGCAGGCTTCGATTCAACCACGGCTACCGTGCTTTACGGTCAGCTTAACGGCAAGTATGTCACACTTTCAACTATGCCCGTTGCCATATCTTCCGCTATAGCTACGGCGGTTATTCCGAGTATTGCGGCAAGTCTTGCAAAAAAGGACTATGATATTGTGCAATCAAAGGTTGATACCGCACTTAGAATCACAATGATGATTTCAATACCTGCGGCGGCTGGTTTGGGTGCACTCGGCGGACCTATACTGAAAATGCTTTTCCCCAAATATGCGGATGGTGCATCACTTATAACCGTTGGTTCATTAAGTGTAATTTTCCTTGCACTCAGCCAGATATCAACGGGTGTGCTTCAAGGTATAGGCAAGGTTAAAACTCCCGCTTACAATGCACTTTGGGGTGCACTCACAAAAATACCTGTAAACTATGTGCTTATAGCTATACCACAGATTAACATTATAGGTGCTGTAATAAGTACCACGGTTTGTTATATAGTGTGCAGTATACTCAATTTCAAGGCACTTGTGAAGGCTACGGGTGTTCGCCCCGATTATAAGGGTATGCTTGTGATACCTATGGCTTCCGCTGTGTTTATGGCACTTGCTTGCATAGGTGTGTACGATGCAATGAGCCTTGTGGCAGGCAATACAATTTCAACATTGGTTGCAATAGTTGTGGCGGTGTTTGTGTATGCCGTTGCAATGGCACTTTTAAAGGGCTTTAAGCGTGAAGATTTGGTGCTTGTGCCTATGGGCGGAAAAATAATAAAGATTTTGGAAAAAATAAATCGTATATAATGAAAAGGCGTGTTGATTTCGGTTGACACGCTTTTTTTCAAAAGGGAGGGTATGCTGTGAAAATAAAATTTATTGCACATATAAATGAATTTGTTATTTATTCATTTGCAGGTTGGTTTTACGAAACGATGGTAAATTCAGTACTTATGGGTAGATTGTATTTGGATAGGGGATTTTTGCATATACCGATATGCCCCATTTACGGTTTCGGGGCTTTGATAATGTTGTTTCTGTTCCATCGCATAAATAAAGAATTAAATATTCCGACGGTGTTCATAGGCGGCACTGTAGTAACAACTATTGTTGAATACATATCGGCATTACTCATTGAAAATACACTACACACAACACTTTGGGATTACAGTGAATGGATATGCAATTTTCAAGGGAGAATTTCGCTTATAAGCAGTTTGATTTTCGGTTGCGGTTGTGTGTGGGCATATAAGTTTGTAAATCCTCTTATGCTGAAATTGAGCGGTGATGAAAAACATAAAAAAATCACCACCGTCACAGCTGTTGTGTGTGCGGTGGTGGTTGCAATTGATTTTGTAATTTGTGTTGTTGAAAGATGGAACGCTTGATTTTCTACAGAGGAAAATGCTTGAGAATGATGAAATCAACATAGTCATTCAAGACAGTGGGCAATGTCATCAACTTAAGAAAAATATATGAGTTATAGCTCAATAAAGACAACTCCCCACCCACACCGTAAAACGGGTGGGTGCAGGGCAACCCGCCACCATACTCCGATAATCCATCGTACTCTATGCCCTGCCCGTTAGGGGTATGGGGCGAATCTAGTTTCAAAATTACAAAGTAATTTTGAAATCCCGTAGGGATTCGCAATTTTGCTTTGCAAAATGCGAACCACCCAAGGTTTTTGGTTCTTTTTGCCCTCAAAAAGAACAATCTTTTAGTTTGGCAATAACCTTTTTTGCATCGTCTATGCAGGCACTGCACATGACACCGAGTTTCATGCTTTTTTCAAGGTCATCAAACCCGTTTGCACCGTTTTGCAGTGCCGTTTTTATGTCGTTTACCGTAATGCCGTAGCAGTCGCATACAAGCCTGTCTTTCATTTCTTTACCCCCGATTCTATTGCATCAAGAAGTGTTATGTTACCGTCACCGTTTATATCGGCGGCTTTTTTATTGAATTTTGAATCACCTATAGGCAGATTTGTTATGTATTTAAGTATGTATGCCATGTCGGCTATATCCGTATTTGAATCCATATTAACATCACCCGTAGTGTAGGGTACTTCTTCAAGAAGTCCGCTGTCATTAAGGCGGTAATACATATCACCCTCAACGGTTACAGGAGTTTTGCCGTTCTTTATTCTGGCGTTTATTGTTTTGAACATTTCATCCTCAATTGTCATAACGCTTGCGGGAATGGTGATATCAGTGAGTGCAAGATTCTGATTATTGTCAACAAAAAATGAACCCTGTGCTATATTTTCACAGGCATCGTTTATTTTTAAACTGCCGCTGTAGCAGGTCGGTATATACCACAGTGTTTTAAAATCCTTTGAATACAAAACTCCGTCATCGGTGCTGTAGTTGGGATTTGTGTTATTTACTTCAATTTCCTCTATACCTGTGTATACATAGAGTGCACCCGAAAGATTGTTAGATGACGGGTTGATTATATTATCGGGTAAATCGCCCGTGATTACAAAGTTATCCGGCAAAACAAGTGTTTTAAGGCTCTTGTTGCGTGAAAATACAAGTTGGTCAAGCTGTGTGATGGTTTCGGGCAGTTCAAAACGGCTGTCCGTCTTTCCTCTCGGGTAACCTACAAGCCTTGTCATATCGCTTGTGTAAAGCACACCTTCAACGGCGGTGAAATTTTCATTTCCCTCGGCAACCTCGAATGCTGTGAAAGTGTTGTCCTTGCCCATATCGTAAAATACGTGGTCACCGTAATATGTATTTTCTTCAACGTCATTATCTCCGCCTATGATTTTAACCGTTGAGGGTATTGTGAGCTTTGTGTTTTCAATGCCGTACATGTGGTCAAAAGCACCGTCGGATATGGTTTCAAGTCCTTCGTTGAGTTCAAGATATTTTATTTTTGAACAAAATTCAAAGGCATAGCAGCCTATTTTTTTCAGTGTTGAGGGCAGTTGCAACTCCGTAAACCGCATATCGGCTCCCTCGCTGCCGAAGCTTGCAAAGCCTATTTCTTCAACACCTTCCTCAAATGTGAGTTTTCCGTTTAGTTTGGTGCAGTTATAGAAACAGGTACCACCTACGGTTTTAACATTTCCGGGTATGGTCAAATCTCCTGTGACGGCTGTGTATGCGAATACCCAATCGCTGAGATAATTGAGAGTTTCCGGAAATACAAGTTCACAGCTAAGTTTGCTGCAACCGTAAAAGCTGCCGTAGCAAATTCTTTCAAGTATAGAATTGAATTTTACTGATGTTATATTTGTGTTCATAAATGCATAGGCATATATTTGCTTTGTGTTTGCGGGCAATGTGAGTTCACCCGAAAGTGATGAATTCGCAAATGCCGCACCGCCTATTATTTCAATGCTGTCCGGAAGTGAAACTTTTCCAACATCACATTTATAAAAAGCAAAGGTGTCTATGATTTGTATACCCGAGGATATGGTTACGGATGTGGCGGTATTATTCAGATTTTTGAGTACCGTGTTTTTGTCATCTTCTCCGCTGACGGTGGTTATAATTTTTCCGTCATAAAAATTTGGAACAACAACATCCGTGTCGGTGCCTTTGTAGAAATATAAGGTATTATCCTCGGCTGTCCATTCATCCTCTGTTGTGACTATTTTTGTGGGCGATAAGGTCATTTTTTTGACATCATCACCGTTTGCGAACGTTACTTCAACCTCGTCCGTGATTTGTATGTTGTTGTCGTAGTATTGATATATGTAGCCGTTATCATCCGGACGGGTTAATTCGGTTGTTTCATCGCCTATTGTGAGAGTTGTGCCGTTTGAATAGGATGTGCATTTTATAAGTGCCGCTTTCAGCGTGTTTTCATCATCCACATATATGGCAGAGGCGGAAATTGTTTCATCCAATGACAATGCGGATGGAGAAGTTGTTTCATCCAGTAATGCGGATGAGGAGGTTGTTTCATCCGAATCATTGTATTCAAATGCGGTTATCCTGCCGTTGTTTTTTTCGGATAAATCGGATAAATCGGATAAATCGGATAAATCGGTTTTTACAATCGGTGTCGGTGCTTCAGGTAATTGCACCGCATATATGCTGTTTGAAAATGCAAAACACAGCAATATGAGTATCGTTGATAATTTTGATAATGTTTTCATAAAAAACTCCTTTCGCCTTTTACTACATTATATAATTTTTAATCTTATATGTAAAGTATTTTCTTGTAAAATCAGGGAAGTTATGGTACAATAGGGTATATGCGGGAGGTAAACACTATGCCCAGATTTTTTGTAGATGAGAATAATATAAATGACCATATAATTACACTTGACGGTGAAAATGCAAACCACATTGCAGCGGTGTTGCGTTGCCGTGTGGGTGAGGAGATAACCGTCTGTGACGGAAAAGGCACGGATTACGTCTGTGAGATTGAAGAAGTGACCAAAAAGCTTGTGACGGCTAAAGTTGTGGATATTTGCAGTTGCGACAATGAGCCGTCTGTTAAAATAAAGCTTTATCAAGGCTTGCCAAAGGGCGACAAGATGGAGCTTATAATTCAAAAATGTATTGAAATAGGCGTTGACAGCATTGTGCCCGTCAAAACGGAACATACTGTTGTGAAGCTTGACGGCAAGGAAGATAAAAAGGTGGCAAGATGGAATAAGATTGCGGAAGCGGCGGCAAAGCAGTGCGGCCGTGGAAAAATACCCGTTGTGGAGAGTGTTATGAACTTCAGTGAGGCGATTGAGGATAGTAAAAAGCTTGACAGAGTGATAATACCATACGAAAAGGAAACTAAAAACAACCTTAAGAGTTTCACAAGTGATTTCAAGGGTGAAACGATAGGCATATTCATAGGACCGGAGGGCGGTTTTGCCCAAAGTGAGGTTGAAAAGGCTGTTGAAAGCGGTGCAACTTCAATCACACTCGGCAAGAGAATATTGCGTACCGAAACGGCAGGGCTTGTTGCCTCCGTTATATTGTTGCACGAATTGGAGAATTGATATGATATATTTTGATAATGCGTCCACCACGGCTGTAAAGCAGGAAGTTATAGACTGTGTTTGCAATGAGCTTAAGGAGAGTTTTGCAAATCCGTCCGCTTTGCATGGCTTGGGATTTTCGGTTGAAAAAAAGATAACGGCGGCAAGAAAGAAAATTGCCGATTTGCTCAAAGTGAGCGCCGATGAAATTTACTTCACAAGCGGTGGCACGGAGGCAAACAACACTGCCGTTTTGGGTGTTGCCGATGCCTACAAGGGCAGAGGAAACAGAGTCATAACCACAAGCATAGAGCATCCGTCCGTTGCCGACAGTTTTCGAAAGCTCGAAAGCATGGGTTTTGATGTGGTTGTGCTTGGTGTGGACGAAAAAGGACATATAAGCCTTGAAGAGCTTGAAAATGCTTTGAACGATAAAACCATACTTGTAAGCATAATGTATGTCAATAATGAAGTCGGCAGTGTGCAGAATATGGAAGAAATAAGCAAACTGGTTAGGGCAAAAAGCAAGGCTGTTTTGCATACGGATTGTGTTCAGGCTTTCGGCAAGCATAATATACCCGCTAAAGCCGTGGATATGATTTCAATAAGCGGTCATAAAATAAATGCACCAAAGGGTATAGGTGCACTTTATGTGAAAAAAGGTGTGAGGTTTTCAAATTTGCACCTTGGCGGAGGGCAGGAAAAAGGTCTGCGCCCCGGCACGGAAAACACGGCATCAATAATAGGCTTTGCGCTTGCGGCGGAGATTGCTTATAAAAATATGCAGAAAAATTATGAAAACTGCACGGCTGTCAAAACGGAGCTTTTGAAGATAACGGATAAACTTGAAAATGTTTATGTAAACGGCGATGAAAACGGCAGTGCGTATATTCTGAATTTGTCATTTGAGGGTGTCAAAGGTGAGGTGCTTTTGCACTCACTTGAAAATGACGGAATTTATGTTGCTACGGGTTCAGCCTGTTCGAGCCGAGTTAAGGAAAAGAAGAAAATAGCCGATATGTTGATTGACGGCAGAGGCGGCAGTGCGGTGAGATTCAGCTTCGGCGGTGATAATACCGTGGATGAGGCAAAAAAGGCAGTTGAGGTGCTTGAAAAAACAGTACCCCTGCTTAGGAGATTTCAACCCAGATAAAAGAGGTTTTAAATATGAGAAATGTGTTGCTTGTTAAATATGACGGTGAGGTTGCCATGCGTGGCAGAAACCGCTATCTTGTGGAAAACCGTCTTATAAAAACATTGATTAAAAGACTTGATTTTTTGAATGACTACAGAGTATATAAGGAACAGGGAAGAATTGTTGTGGTGAATGAGGTCGGTGAGTTTGACTATGAAGCGGTTATACCCGCAATTGTCAACGTAATCGGCGTTGTTGCCGTCTGCCCTTGCATAGAGGTGGATGACCAAAGCATTGAAAATTTGCGTGTGGCGGCACTTGACTTTTTCAAAAGTCAGTACCCCGACAGCGGTTTCAGCTTTAAGGTTGTGACAAAGCGTTCCGATAAGAGATATCCTCTCACGGGTAATGAGGTGAGTGCGGATGTCGGCGGATATATACTCAACAACTGCGATAATCTTACGGTTGACGTGCATAATCCGGATGTTAAGCTTATGGTGGAGCTTAGGAACAATGCCTATATTTACAGCAAGCTTATAAAGGGCTTCGGTGGCTTGCCTTACGGATGCACGGGTAGGGCAACCGTTTTGATGTCGGGTGGTATAGACAGCCCCGTTGCCGCATTTTTGACGGCAAGACGAGGGGTTGAAGTGAATGCGGTGTATTTCGATTCACCTCCGTATACCTCCGAGAGAGCTAAGCAAAAGGTATTTGATTTGGCTGAACAAATTGCACTTTATACGGGCAGTATGAAATTGTATGTTGTGCCTTTCACACAGACACAGCTCACACTTTATGAAAAAGCACCCGAGGATAAGACAACAATTATGCTCAAAAGGGCAATGCTTAAGGCTGCCGAGAAGATAGCCGAAAACGAAAAATCACTTGCACTTGTGACGGGCGACAGCTTGGGACAGGTGGCAAGCCAAACAATGGAGGCTATAAATGCCATTGATTCGGCTGTGCAAAGTATGCCTGTGCTCCGTCCTCTTTGTGCTATGGATAAGCAGGAAATAATAGACACGGCTAAGAAAATAGGTACTTATGAAATTTCAATAAGACCTTTCGAGGATTGCTGCACGGTTTTTGTGCCTAAGCACCCCGAAACAAAGCCGAAAAGGCATATTATAGAAAAGATAGAAAGCAAGATTGAAAATCTTGATGAATTGATAGATGAAGCTGTGAAAAACAGCGAGGTTCTGGAATTTTAACCAAAGGAGAAATGTTAATGTATATAAATTACTTAGACAGCGGCTTCGGTCTTATTGAAGTTACAGCTGATGATGAGGGCATAAATTCTGTTGCCTTTGTGGAAAAAATGGATATAATGAAAGCGGTAAAAGGCGGTAACGAAGTGACTGAGGCGGCAGTGACACAGCTCAGAGAGTATTTCATGGGTGAAAGAAAAAGCTTTGATTTGAAGATAAAGCAGGATGGTACGGATTTCCAAAAGCAGGTATGGCAGGCACTTCCCAATGTGCCTTACGGTGAAACGATAACATACAGTGAAATTGCGGAAAAACTCGGCAATTCAAAGGCTGTAAGGGCGGTAAGTTCAGCAATAGCAAAAAATTCTCTTGCTGTGATTGTGCCTTGCCACAGAGTTGTGAGCAAGGATGGTTCTGTCGGAAGCTATGCTTGGGGAAGTGAAAGAAAGAATGCTTTAATTTCTTTTGAAAAAAGAAATGTATAAAAATTATTCTTTGTGATTATACAAACAAAAATAAGGCAAGTTTGATGAAATTAAATCGAAAGCTTTGCCTTATTTTTTTGCTTTGTAAATATATTTTTGAACTTAGGTCAAACCGCCGTCCACACCTATAATCTGTCCGGTTATGTAGGTTGCTTTTTCGGCTAGGAAGAGTGCCATATCCGCAACCTCTTCCGTTTTGCCGAAACGCATAAGGGGTATTTCTTCGGCAAAATCCGCTTTTTCTTCTTCGGATAACAGGCTGTTCATTTTGGTGTCTATTGCACCGCAGGCTATAGCGTTCACCCTTATGTTGCTTGGTGCAACCTCCTTTGCCATTGCCTTTGTGAAAGCGTTTATTGCGCCTTTTGATGCGGAGTATACAGCCTCGCAGGAAGCACCCAAACTTCCCCACATGGAGGATATGTTTATTATGCAGCCGCTTTGATTTTTTATCATATTTTGAAGTGCTATGTGTGTGCAGTTGAAAACGGAGTTCAAATTCACATTCATGATATGCTGCCACTCATCGCTTTTCATAGTGTTGAAAAGCCCTATATATGCTATGCCCGCGTTGTTTATCAATATATCAACCGTACCCAAATTTTTTTCAATATCCTCAAAAGCCGCCTTTGCCGCAGAGTAATCGGACACATCGCAGACTACGGAATATATGTTGGGATTTATGCTTTTAAGCTCTTTTTCCGTCTCTTTGAGTTCGGCTGCGGAGTTTGTGCAGTTGATGGCAACTCTGTATCCGTTTTTGGCAAATTCCTTTGCAATTGCCTTGCCTATGCCCCTTGATGAGCCTGTAACAAAAACTACATTTTTTCTTAACATTTTTACCTCCAAATCTTAACATTTAACGGCAAAAATATATTGCCTTTTTGTTTGTTTAGTGTTATTATAACTCAATGGGGAAAAAATTTCAACAAGGGGAGTAAGTATGCAATCAAATTACAGAAAAACAGATAATTACAAAGATAAAAATTTTATAAGAAATTTATTTATGCTTGCTGCACCCATTACCGTACAGGAGCTTTTAAATTCGTCCGTAAATATGATGGATACGTTTATGATAGGCAGGCTCGGGTCGGCACCCGTCACGGCTGTCGGACTGAGTAATCAGGTCTTTTTTTTATTGTCTGTGCTTATGTTTGGTATAAACAGCGGTGCGGCTATATTTATGGGTCAATATTGGGGTAAGGAAGATGTGAAAGGTGTGCACAAGGTAATGGGCATATCCTTTGTGCTTTCAATGATTGTGGTGGCGTTTTTCTTTGCCGGAGCACAGCTTTATCCCAATGAGATAATGCACATATATTCAAAGGATTCGCAGGTTATACGCCTCGGCGTGCAGTATTTGAAAATAGTGAGTTTCAGCTATGTGCTGACGGGTATAATACAGTGTGCCAACTATTCGCTTAAATCAACGGGCAGTGCGGGTGTGCCTATGGTATGCACCCTTGTTTCGCTTGTTTCAAACGTGGCACTTAACTATGTGTTTATATTTGTGGCAAATATGGGTGTTATGGGTGCCGCCTACGCAACTCTCATTGCAAGAACAATAGAGGTGCTTGTGCAATTTATGCTCATAACAATATTGAGAAAGCCTGTTGCCACATTAAAGATATGGGAATATTTTGCATGGGATATAAAATTCCTGCCCGGATATTTCAAGGTGACTTTGCCGGTGCTTCTCAATGAGACTGCATGGGCGTTGGGTATGAGTGTCTACAATATTGCATATAAATATAATGGTACTGTTGCACAAGCGGCGGTGCAGATTGCATCCGTGGTGCAAAATCTTGCGGTGAATTTCGGCATGGGCATAGGTCTTGCTTGTGGCATAATGGTGACAAATGCCATAGGTGCCGGTGACAGAGGCAGAGCGATAAGTTATTCCAGACGATGTCCGAAAATAGGTGTTGCCTTTTGCATTGTGATAGGCATATTGCTTGCCGTTTATGCAAATGATATATCTCAGCTTTTCAGAATAAGCAATGAGGCGAGGTTATATGCTCGGTATATGATATATGTTGTGGCTGTCGGTACGGTTTTCAAAACGCTCAACTATATATACGTTATAGGCGTTTTAAGAAGCGGCGGAGATACAACATTTTGTCTTTTGCTTGATGCGGGCACTGTTTGGTTGATTGGTGTGCCTATGGCCTTTTTAGGTGCGGCGTTCCTTAATCTGCCCATATATATAACCTTTGCTATGGTTTATATTGAAGAGGTTGTTAAGGTGTTCATAGCACACGCAAGAGTGAGCAAAAACAAGTGGGCAAAGAGGATTGTGTAATCACAGAAGAATATAATCCCATAATGAAAGGCTGTGATGATGATGGGTTTGTTTAAATGCAAGGTGGAAAACGATATAGAAGCTATGGACTTAAATGAGAAAAAAGCATTTAAAAAGGGCATAGTGCTCGGTGCACTTTGCACTGTTTGCGGTATATTGCTTGCGGGCAATATAAGCATGGCTTACAGAATGATATTCAAAAAGGAAATAAACTACACAAGGAAGGCAAGAGAAATTTACAGCATACTCAAAAATGATTATGTTGAGGATTTCACAAAGGAAGACCTTTATGACGGCATATATTACGGCATGGTTGGAAATGTTGCCGATAAATATTCACGCTATTTTTCAAAAGAGGACTACGAGGATTTTGAGGTGCACACAAACGGAAACTATGTGGGCATAGGTGTGAACATAGGTCTTGATGAAAACGGAAATATAATAATAACAAATGTGTATGAGGATTCACCTGCTCAAAAAAGCGGTTTGCAATCGGGTGACAGATTGCTCAAAGTGGATGGCACCGAATATAATACCGAAAATTACGATACTTTGACCGATGCCGTGCGTGGCAAGGCAGGCACGGATGTTGTGCTCACAATATACAGAAACAGCCAAACTTTTGATGTGACGGTGACAAGAGAAAAAGTGGATATACCTACGGTTGCATCTGTGATGCTAAAGGGCAACAATGATGAAAATATAGGTTACATAAGGATTAGCGGTTTTGAGGGTGTCACATCCGGACAGTTTGAACAGGCTTACAACAGCTTGACTCAAGAAGGTATGCAGGCACTTGTGATTGACCTTAGAAACAACCCGGGGGGACTTTTGACAAGTGTATCCGATATTGCGGATATGCTTATACCAAGGGGTGTCATAACCTACACGGAGGATAAAAAAGGCAAGAAAGACTATGTATATTCAAAGGACGGAGAAATTGAAGTGCCTCTTGCAGTGCTTGTAAACGGAAACAGCGCTTCCGCCTCCGAACTTTTATCAGCTGCCGTGCAGGATACGGGCAAGGGTGTTATAGTCGGCACAAATACATACGGCAAGGGTGTTGTGCAGTCAACATTTAACCTTACGGACGGCAGTGCCGTTAAGGTCACAACTGCAAAGTATTATACACCGAACGGAATATGTATTGACGGTGTCGGTATTAAGCCCGATATTGAGGTGGAGCTGAATCCGGATTATGTTTTACCCGATCTTTTAGGTAAAAAAGCATCCTACGATACACAGCTTGATAATCAGCTTGCCGAGGGAATAAAGGCTGTTGAGGAAAAAATGAATAAAAATTGATGAAAAAAATAACCTGTGAAAATCATTAAACGATTTTCACAGGTTAAGTTTTTTTATTCCGTTTTTGCCGCTTTCACGGTACCCTGACTGTTGATATAATCGGCGGTTATAGCTGCCGCCATTTCCACAAGCTCGGCACAGGGACGCTTTTTGTAGTATTCTTGTGTTCTCTTTTCGGGAGTCGGGTCACCCGTAGGTTTTTCAAGTCCCAACAGTTCCTTACATATTATAGAACCGTTTTGTTTTTTAAACTCATTTGCGACATACTGAATTCGTTTGTAATGCTCGGCTTTTTCACTTTGTGCCTTTGGGTCGGAGCTGCCGTAGAGCACACCTATTGTCATTGCCATACCGCTGACCGCACCACAGACCTCTCTCATTCTGCCAAGTCCGCCGCCAAATGATGAGCTGAGCATAGCCGCTGTTTTTTCGTCTATATCGTATAAATCGGAAAAGGCAAGGAAAACCGCCTGAGCACAGTTGTAACCGTCTAAGAAGAGCTGCTTTGCCTTTTTTGAATATGCCGTTGAATCCATAATTATCTCCTAAAATTCTATTTCTTTTAAGTATCTGCTCAAAGCATCCTGCCAAGTAGGCAACGGAGTAAAGCCGTTTTCAACGAGTTTACTTTTATCAAGTCTGCTGTTGAGAGGACGCACTGCCTTTGATACACCGTATTCCGCTGTTGTGACGGGGATAACTCCGGTGTTTAAGCCTGCCTTTTTGTATATTTCACGTGTGAAGTCATACCAAGAAATATAGCCACCCTCATTTGTTGCATGGTAGTAGCCGTACTTATCGGTTTCAATCATATCCACGAGAAGTCTTGAAAGGTCATAGGTATATGTCGGTGTGCCGATTTGGTCGTTTACAACCCTTACTTTGTCGTGAAGCTTACCTATATTGAGCATCGTCTTTATAAAGTTTTTACCGTTTGAGCCGAAAACCCAAGCAATACGCACTATAAAATATTTGTCAAGCGTATGTGCAACAGCAAGCTCGCCCTCAAGCTTTGTTTGACCGTAAATATTGAGTGGCTCGTAGTTTTTGCAATCGGGCTTCCAAGGCTCGGTGCCTTGACCGTTGAAAACGTAATCCGTGCTTATATATACCATTTTACAATCAACTTTTTTGCACGCTCTGGCTATGTTTGCTGTGCCGCCTGCATTTATGGAACGTACTTTTTCAGCCATACTGTCATCTTCCGCTATGTCAACAGCCGTCCAAGCCGCACAATGTATAACGGCATCAGGCTTTATTTTTTCAATTGTATTTTCAACAGCCTTTTCGTCGGTAATATCAAGCTGAATATAAGGCATTTGGCTTATAGCCGTTTTGTCTTGCGGCGTATAATAAGGTGCAAGGTCGCTGCCTATGCCCTCATAGCCCTTCATTGCAAGCTTGTTCATAACATCGTGTCCGAGTTGCCCGGCAACTCCTGTTACCAATACTTTCATAATAACACCTCGCTTATTACATATATATTTAAAATTCATTCGTTATTTATAAGTAAATTATAACATCTTACGTGGAAAATAGCAACAAAAAATATTTTAAAACTGTGGCAGTAAATGTCAGTAAATTTGAGTTATGATATATTCATCGGATAGATAATCCGAAAAAAATAAAAAGGAGATGGTAATTTGAGCAAATTTGATTCTAAGAGTTTCAATCCTCAGGCATTTGGTGCCTATGTGGAGAGAATACCTCAGCTCAAGAAAAATGAACTTGTGAGGAGTAAGGCATTGAGAGGGAACAGTGAAATAAGAAATGCTTTCAGCTCGCAAACGGGTACAGCCTATGCAATATTGCCTATGTATGGTTTGCTTGGCGGTGATGCACTTAACTATGACGGTGCAACGGATATTACGGCAACAACAACCGATACTTATGAAAGAGGTGTGGTTGTTGTGGGTAGGGCTAAGGCTTGGCTTGAAAATGACTTTTCGGAGGATATCACGGCAGGCGGCGGCTTTATGGATAACGTGGCAACACAGGTTGCGGCATATTTTGATGAAGTTGATCAGGATATTTTACTTTCAATATTGAGTGGTATATTTTCAATGACAGGTAAAGAAAATCTTGAATTTGTAAACAATCATACCTATGATATCACCGCTATCGGTGATGGTACGGTTGAACCCGCAACTCTCAACAAAGCAATTCAGCAGGCAGGCGGTGACAACAAAAACAATTTCACAATTGCAATTATGCACTCCGAGGTTGCAACACAGCTTGAAAACCTCAATTTGCTTGACTATCTTAAGCAGACGGATAAGGAAGGTATTCAGAGGGATATCGCACTTGCAACATGGAACGGAAGAGCTGTTTTGATTGATGATTCAATGCCTTATGAAGATGGTGAGGACGGAAAAACAAATTATACCACCTATATACTCGGTACGGGTGCGTTTGACTATGAAAACATAGGTGCAAAAGTGCCTTACGAAATGGCAAGAAATCCGGTAACAAACGGCGGTCAGGATACACTTTATGTGCGTCAAAGAAAAGTTTACGCACCATTTGGCATAAGCTATGTAAAGGTAAATCAGCAGAGTCTTTCACCTACGAATAAGGAGCTTGCCGACGGTGAAAACTGGTCACTTGTAAACAACGGTGAAAAAGAACCCGTTTACATAAACCACAGGAGTATACCTATAGCCAGAATCATAAGCAAGGGCAGAGCATAATTGAGGTGATTGTATGTGGGATTTTCAATTTCCGTTTTCACAAATGCCTCGCATAAACAACATCTTGAAAAAAGGTGCCGAGACGAAAGTTACACTTGAAAGTTTTATTTTGAGGGAAGTTGACAGGTTCAAGGCATCACCCGTATTTGCCGATATGCTGCGTGGGGAGGACTATTACTGCGGCAGACACGATATACTGCACAGGAAAAGGACAGCAATCGGTGAGGGCGGAAAAGTGAGTGTTGTTGATAACCTGCCAAATAACAGGGTTGTGGATAATCAATACAGAAAACTTGCAGACCAAAAACTTAACTATATATTGGGCAAACCCGTTGTTTTTAGGAGTGACAACAGCGAGTATATGGAGCTTATGCAGGATATATTCGGTTCGGACTTTCACAGGACAATAAGAAAAATTGCTTTGGATGCGGTAAACTGTGGCATAGGTTGGATGTTTGTGAATTACGATGAGGACGGGAAACTCATTTTTAAACGCTTTAAACCCTATGAAATTATACCGAGGTGGGCTGATGATGAAAAAACAAAGCTTGATTATGCCATAAGATTTTATACCGCAATTGAGGTTGATGAAAAAGGTGAATCCGAAATACAAAAAGTTGAGTTTTACGATAAAAAGGGTATAAGAAGATATTTTGTGAATAACGGCAGACTTGTACCCGATGGCAAAGATTGCAAAACACCGTATTTTTATTGCAGGGAAGAGGAGTTTTGTTGGAATAATATTCCGCTCATACCTTTTCGCTGCAATGATGAGGAACAGTCATTGCTTAAAAGCGTGAAAACATTGCAGGATGGTCTTAATACTTTGATGAGTAATTTTCAAAATTCAATGGAAGAAGATGTGCGAAATACCATATTGGTGCTTAAAAATTACGATGGTGAAAATTTGGGAGAGTTCAGGCGCAATTTAAGCACCTACGGAGCTGTGAAAGTGAGGAGCATAGATGGCTGTGAGGGTGGCGTTGAGGCACTCTCAATACAGGTGAACAGTGAAAATTACAAGGCTGTGATAGAACTTTTTAAGAAGGCAATTATAGAGAACGGCAGGGGGTACGATGCAAAGGACGACAGACTCTCGGGCAATGCAAATCAGCTAAACATTATGAGTATGTATTCCGATATTGACTTGGATGCAAATTCGGTGGAGAGCAGCTTTAAAACGGCTTTTAACAGAATTGTGGATTTTGTGTTGTTGCACTTATACAACAGCGGCAGAGGAGATTTTTCAAGTGAAAAATATGAAATAATATTTAACCGTGATATGTTGATAAGTGAAAGCGAGGTAATCGATAACTGCATAAAGTCGCTGGAAATACTTTCATTTGAAACTGTGGTGGCACAGCACCCTTGGGTTGATGATGTGAAAAAAGAGCTTGAAAGAAAAAAGAGAGAAAAGAGTGAGGTAAATAGTGAAGATAGAAAGACTGACGGAGCTTGGGATGAGTGAGGAAAATGCTAAGCTTGTTATTGAGGAGCTGTCAAAGGAAGAAGCGGAAAAATCCGAAGCGGTAAATGATTTTGAGGCGGAAAAGGCAGCTATCGTAAAGAAATATGAGGAAGATATAAAAAGCATAAAAATTGATAATGAAGTGGAAAAGGCACTCACAAAGGCAGGGGCAAAAAACATAAAGGCTGTACGAGCCCTGCTTGACCTTGAAAATGCGGAAATGAACGAAAACGGAATTGTAGGTTTGAGTGAGAGCATTAAAAAGCTCAAAACAGGTAAAGATACGGAGTTTTTGTTTGAAAAAACGGGATTTAAAGGCGTGAGTGTGGGTGAGAGTACGCACAGGGGTGAAGTGAATACCGATAATATGAACTATAGTCAGCTTTGTGCATACTTGGAAGAAAATCCGGATGTTATTTTATAAGGAGGATTACTATGGCTAAAAGCACGGAAAATGAAAAGACAGCGGAAACTGTTGCAACAAAGAGTGAAAGGCGTTTTGAAAAATCACAGCTTTGCGAAAGCAAAAAGTTTGCAAAGCACAGATATGTTATGGATGCGCTTTTAAGTGACGGTGTAACATATACAATTGAAGAAGCCGAAAAGCTTTTAAATGAATATATTAAGAAGGAGGTTTGATATATATGGCATTGGGCGGAGGTAATTTTTCGGTACAAAATAAGGTGTTACCGGGCAGCTATATAAATTTTATAACAACGGCAAGTGCAAGTACCGTTTTTGCCGAAAGAGGCACGGGCGCAATAATTATGCCTATGGTTTGGGGCGAAGTGGGCACTGTTATTGAAGTTACACAGGAGGATTTTGAAAGGAATTGTCCTAAAATTTTCGGTTATCAATATACGGATGATGAAATGATGTGTATAAGAGATTTCTTTAAATACGGCAAGACATTACTTGTCGGAAGATTGAACGCAAACGGTAAAAAAGCCGGCAATATACTTGCAGAGGCTTTATATACGGGCAGTGCGGGTAATAAGATTTCAACCTATATGAGTCCCGATGTGGATGACGAAGAATATTTTAATGTTTACACATATTTTGACGGTGATTTGGTTGACAGCCAATACATAAACAGTTGGGATGGACTCAAAGACAATGATTATGTAAAGTGGAAGAAAAACGGTAATCTTGTAAAAAACGGTCCTTATATGTTGGAGGGTGGTACGGATGGAACAACGTCGGTTGCTCAGGTTTCGACTTTCCTTGAAAATATTGAGGCGTACAGCATAAACACAATAGCTGTGGACAGCAGTGACGAGGTCACAATGGGTATGCTTGTTTCATTTGTTAAAAGAATGAGAGATGAAAAGGGTGTTAAGCTTCAGGCTGTTGTGTACGGCAATAAAAAATATGACTATGAGGGCGTTGTTTGTGTGCTTAACAAGTTCAGCCTTACGGGCGATTTCACGGATGAGAGTGTTGCTCATAAGGGCATATACTGGGTGAGCGGTGCTGTTGCGGGATGTGCGATAAATCGTTCGCTTACAAACAAGACGTATAACGGAGAGTACACAGTATATACGGCTTACACACAAAATGAACTTGAAACGGCTTTAAATGAAGGTAATTTTGTTTTCCATAAGGTTGGTGACGATGTGAGGGTGTTGCTTGATTATAACAGCCTCGTAACTTTCACACCTGAAAAGAATGAATATTTCAGAGATAATCAGACGGTGAGAATTTGTGACCAGATTGCAACGGATATTGCATCTATATTCAACAATTCCTATTTGGGACTTGTTCCGAATGACAGTGCGGGCAGAATAAGCCTTTGGAGTGATATCGTGAATCATCACAAAAATTTGCAACAGCTCAGAGCACTTGATGATTTTGATGAAGAAGATGTCAGTGTTGAATCGGGCGAGAGTAAAAACAGTGTAGTTGTGTATGATGCGGTTATGCCTGTGAATGCTATGGCTAAACTGTATATGACAGTGACGGTAAACTAAGGGGGTTATTGAATGAGTGCATCTGTAATGAAAGCTAAAGATACCGTGAGTGCAAAGCTTGCGGAATGTTATGTGAAAATTGACGGCAGCAGATATAATTTTATGCAGGCTATCAATTTGGAGGCCAAGATTGAAAAAACAAAGGTTGAGGTACCTATACTCGGGCAGACCGGTAAAGGTAATAAGGCAGGCGGTTGGAAGGGCAGTGGTACGGCTAAGTTCCACTACAACAGCTCAGTATTCAGAAAATTGCTTGAAAAGTACAAAAAGACGGGCGAGGATATTTATTTTGAAATTCAGGTTACAAACAATGATCCGACATCTTCCGCAGGCAGTCAAAGTGTTGTGCTTGTGGATTGCAACATTGATGGCGGCATAATTGCAAAATTTGATGCCGAGAGTGATTATTTGGACGAGGAAATGAGTTTTTCATTTGAGGATTTTGTTGTGGCACAGTCATTTACAAATCTTTCGGGTATGATTTAATCGGAGGTATATATGAGCAATTTGAATTTATTTTTGAAAAGCAACAAAAAGCAGAGGGAGAGTGCTGTTTACAAGGCAACGTCATCGCTTACCGATGAGAGCGGTGTGCCGCTTGATTGGGTGATAAGACCCGTTACAACGGAGGAAAATGAAGATATAAGAGAAAGCTCAATGCGTGAAAGGGACGGAAGATATACTCTTAACGTGAGTGCATATACGGCAAAGCTTCTTGCCGCCTCCGTGCAGGAACCTAACCTTTATGATGCTTCTTTGCAGGATAGCTACGGAGTGAAAACACCCGAAGCGCTTTTAAAGGCTATGCTTGATAATCCGGGTGAGTACAACGCACTTGCGGATTTTGTGAAAAAGCTTAACAGCTTTCCAACTTTTGTTGAGAGTGTGGAACAGGCAAAAAAATGATAAGGGGCGGCGACAGTGAGGCGGTTTATGCCTATTACTGTTTTCACAAATTCGGGATGCCGCCCTCCCGATTTGCAGAAATGGGAGAAAGAGAGAAGGCTTTTATTGCGGCGGCGATAGAGCTTAAAGAAAAATAAGGGTGCGGAGAAAACTCCGCACTCAAAATCGGAGGTGATAGGGTGTATCAATTTTGGCTTGGAGATATTCTTTTACCTGTTGCGCCCGAAAAAGTGAAAATAAATACGGGGTCGCAAAACAGAGAATTGGTGCTTGTTGATGGCAGAGAGATAAATGTGCTTAAGGGGGCAAAGCTCAGAACCGTTGAATTTGATGCGCTTTTGCCGAATATACAGTATCCTTTTGCACAGTACAAGAATGGTTTTCAAAATGCCGATTATTACAGAAATGCCATAGAGGAGCTTAAGAATGAAAATAAGGTGATATCTTTTGTGATAACCAGAAAAATGGATATTAAGGTGTTTGAATATACGGATATAAGCTGTACACTTGAAAGCTATTATATCACGGAGAGTTGCGAAAACGGTTTTGATGTTGTGATGCACCTTGTGCTTAAGGAGTACAGGCAGTATGGGGCAAAGTTTTATGATGAAAACAACGGGGTTACTAAAGAGAGAGAAGCGGATAATGCACCACAGATAACGGGGAAAACATATACGGTGCAAAAGGGTGACAGTCTTTGGAAGATTGCAAAAATGTATTACGGTGACGGCAGCAGGTGGCAAGAAATTTACAGTGCAAACAGTGACAAAATTTCAAATCCGAACAGGATAAGTGTGGGTATGGTGCTCACCGTAAATTAAGGGGGAATTGCATGAACGATGGTGAACTTGCACGTATTTTTAATTTTGCCATACTGAATTTTTTATCGGCAACCTGTGATGTGAAACCAATTATGGTTGATGATGAAACGGAGGATGAGAAAAGCCGTAATCCGTCAGATTTAACATCGGATGTTGAAAGCATCATGCAAAAGTATGCCAAAGAGAATGGAAATAAAAGCCTTTACAATTATAAAGACGAGAATTTTTATAATGAAAACAAAGCCGATATATATAATTACGAGTTGGGAAGTACGGATATATATGACAATAAATCTATTGATAACGGAAATGAAGGACTTGTAAATTATTATATCGCTTTAAGCGGTGCGAGTAATTTTGAAAAATCGGCAGAGAATGGCAAAATAAACCGAAATGTCTACAGTGGAGAATATACAAATATTTTTTCGTTGGGTGGAGATTTTGGCAGTGCTTATGAAAACAACTTGGAAAAAAATCGTAATAACGGGGTAAATGATAGTGTTTACAAAAAAGGGTACGGGAACGATTCGTCAATATACAAAGATGGTTATTACGGCAAAAATTACCGCTTGCCAAATGGTTGCAATGAGGAAAATTACGACATAAGCAACGGTGTGTATAATTCTGTGTACGGTTCTGAAAACAGTTCAAATGAGAATGTATACGGTATTGGCTACGGTTTTAACAATAGCAATCATATTTTTGACAAATCCGAAAAATGTGATATTTACGGCTTTGAGGAAAGTGAATATCATGATTCGGAAGCTTTGGCGAAGTACGGTGAATACGGAAATACTCGCTATATTTCGGAAAATACGGTAGTAAAAGAAAATGACAAATTTATACCATTTCAAAATTACGGTACCGAAAACGATTTCAATATTTTCGGAAAATATACGGATTTGAGTTTTGCCGGTGAAAATTCGGAGAGTGATTATGCTTTGAATACCACGGGTGATTATTTGAACAAAAACGATGTGTTTAATATCAATAAGGGAGTTTCCGAAAATGATGAAAGCTATGTCGATTACGACATTGACGGAAGTGAGAAAAAAAGTGAACTTTTTTCAAAAATGCAAAAGCTTACAAACGAAACAAACAACTACAGCAATTCGGGAGGAAGCATAAATATAAATATGGGTGGAGTTACTCAAAATTTTGCCTCCGGAGAAGGAGCAGATAATATTATGGATGTGTTTGTGGAAAGTTTGAAAAAGGGGTTGAACGGTTGCGGCAGCAGATATTTGGAGGCGAATTGATATGGCACTTGAAGTTTGGATAACGGGTTCAAACGGTAAATTTATGCCCGAAATGGTGAATGAAGTAAGTTGGACTACGGAGCTTTTCGGTGCGGGGATGCTCGAATTTAAGGTTATAAAAGAAGGCTCGATATCGTTCAAAGAGGGTGACAAGGTAGAGATGAGTTTTGACGGCAACAGCCTTTTTTGCGGCAGGGTGTTTGAAAAAAAGAGAACACAGCTCGGGGTGATATCGGTTGTTGCTTACGACCAAATGAGATATTTGCGTAACAAGGACAGCTACACATTTATAAACAAAACTGCGGCACAGATTGTGAACATGATATGCACCGATTATAAGCTGCCCATAGGAAGCATAGCGCAAACGGGATTTGTGATTCCCTCACGTATAGAGGATAATTCCACTTTGTTTGACATAATTTACACAGCACTGTCGCTTACAAAAAATGCCACAGGCAATGAGTTTTTATTGTATGACGATTTAGGAAAAATTTCATTGCAACCCATATCCTATTTTGACACAAATCTTTTGGTGGATAATGAAACAAGCATAGGCTTTGATTATTCCACAACAATAGACAGTGATGTGTATAACAAGGTGAAGCTCATACATACCACATCACAAAACAAGGTTGTGACGGATACCGTATATGCGGACAGTGACGCAGATAAGATAAATGAATGGGGTGTGCTGCAATATTTCAGGCACATTGACGGAAATATAGACGGAAATATGCTTGTAAAAAATATATTGAATACGTATGACAGAAAAAACAGAAAGCTTGTTATCACAACCATGGGTAACAGATATTTGAGAGCAGGCAGCAGTGTTTATGTGAAGCTGGATATAGGCGATTTTGTGCTTGATGACAAAATGAGGGTGAAAAAGTGTGTGCATACATTCAGTGAAAATCAGCATTTTGCGGCATTAACACTCAGTGGCGGACAACTTAATTCAAAGTAGAAAGGACAGGGGTATATGTTTGAAAATATGACTTATGAAAAGCTTATGGAAAGCTCACTTGCAAGGGTGAAAACAGATGTGGATAAAAGACAGGGATCTGTGATTTACGATGCACTTGCACCTGCTTGTGCAGAGCTTGCACAGCTTTACATAGAGCTTGACAACGTATTGAAAGAGGGGTTTGCGGACACGGCAAGCAGAGAGTATCTCATTTTGAGGGCAAAGGAGAGAGGTATTACACCAAATGAAGCCACAGCCGCAGTGCTGCGTGGTGTATTTGACGGTGAAGTGCCTATAGGCAGCCGATTTAATTTGGGTGAGCTTAATTATGAAGTCACGGAAAAAATAAAGGATTATGAATACAAGCTGACTTGTGAAACAACGGGTAGTGTGGGCAATAAATATTTCGGAACTCTTACGCCTATAAATTATATACAGGGCATAACAAGTGCGGCAATAACGGAACTTTTGATACCGGGGACGGATGAAGAGGATACGGAGACATTCAGACAGAGATACTTTGACAGCATAAACAATTTATATTTCGGCGGAAATGTTGCCGATTACAAAAGACTGCTCAAAACAATACAAGGTGTGGGACAGGTCAGGATTGAACGTGTCTGGAACGGTGGCGGCACCGTAAAGGTGATTATGACGGACAGTGACAATAATATACCAACGGATGAACTGCTTTCCGAGGTAAAGGAAAAGCTTGATCCGGCGGAATATGAGGGCTGTGGTATGGGACTTGTGCCCATTGGACATAGTGTAAAGGTTGTTGCACCCGAAGTGACGTATGTGGAAGTATATTTTGACGCTCACCTTGATGGCAGAACAATTGAGGATATAAAATACGAGGCGTTTGAAATAATATGTGATTTTTTCGATGAAGTAAATGCCGGTTGGAGTGACGGAGAAACTGTAATCTACAGTTCCGATATTCATTCAAAGCTTATGGAAATTGAGGGTTTGAAAAATATAAGCGGTCTTACAATTAATGAAAAATTGCACTTTACACTTGCAAACAATCATTTGATAGAGTGCAAAAACGTGTATATAAGTGAGGAGGATTGGCTTGGCGTATAATAATGTTTTTGGGTTGGAATATCCCGATGAGAATGACTATTACGACATAAAAGTAATAAACGAAAATATAAGCAAGGTTGCAACACAGGCGGCAAAAATGAATACGGTTGTGGTTGCCGCCTATGACACTGCACAGGATATGGCAAAAAATGCGGATTTTGTATGCCCCGAAAATGAGGCAGGCACAACATTGAACAAGGCATTGCTTTCGGTGAACAAGGGCGGCACGCTCGTGTTGCTTGACGGCACATATAATATAAATGAAAGTGTTGTTTTGAATAAACCGATTAAAGTTGTGGGTGATGGAAGAGGTACTGTGCTTAAGCAACTTGATGACAGCGGTGAAACATTCAATATTTTTATTGTGGACTGCGAAGATGTGTATATAGGGAATATGACAATGAAAGATAACAAAAAAAGTACATCACCTAAGTGGCTTGTGTTTGTGAAAAAAGATGGAGCAGTTATAGAAAATGTGAAATTTCATTTTGACTACAGTGTTGAAAATGATGTATCAATGATACATTTCATAAAGGATTGCACAGACGGCATTGTGAGATATTGCTGTTTTGCGAGAAGCTTTGACACAAGTGATATGGATGGGGAGTTTTACGATGTTACAATAGCGGGAAATGCATTCTGCGGTGTGATACATGGCAACAGGCGATTTGAAAATGAAACCTCACCCTCCGATGTAAGGCTGAGTTTTTCATATAACAGCAGCTATGTTTACACAGCTGTATCCGGACAAAAAACAGCTGTGTATGTTGCAAACAAGCTTGCACATTCAATTAATAATAAACAGGAGGCATAATATGAGTGAGGCGGTTGATTTGATAAAGGAAGCGGCAGTTGAGGCTGTGGAAGCGGAAAAACCTATGCAGGTGGTTTTCGGAGTGGTTACATCGGCACAGCCACTTGAAATACAGACGGAGCAAAAACTTATACTTCCGGAAGAAGTTTTATCTCTTGCAGACCCCGTGAGAGATAAAACGATAGTGATACATAGGGGTTTAAAGGAGGGTGAAAAGGTTATGATGCAGAGGATACAAGGTGGTCAACGATACATTGTTATGGATAGAGTTGACGATAAGGTCATGGATGGTGATGTGACTGATGACATATAATATTGACTTCAACAACTCAGTCATAAGCGGCTACTGCGATGATAAGGCGGAAATGAGACAGTTCATTTACAAAACACTGATGACACAGCGATACAGATATTTGATATATGACAGGCGTTACGGTGTGGAGATTGATGACCTTTTCGGTTTGCCTTCAAACTATGTTTGTGCGGTTTTGGGCAGACGTATAAGCAGTGCATTGGAACAGGATGACAGGGTTAAGTCTGTGACCGATTTTGTGTTTTCGATAGAGAGAAATTCCGTAAAAGCAAATTTCAAGGTAAATACCGTTTACGGAGAAATAGAGGCAAATTTTTCTCTGTAGACGGCAGAATGGAGGTTTATTATGAAGAAAAAAATTGCAGTTGGTTCAGAGGTAAGAGAAATTTTGACAAAAATTGTGAGGGGACAGGATATTGAGCAGACAACCACAACCGATGAAGATTTTGAAGGCAACACAAGGAGTAAAACAGTGACTAAATCCGTGCCTATTTCGGCAAAGGTGAGGGCGGCAAAAATACTCCTTGATGATGAAAACGGTGTTGAGGATTGCACCGAAAGTGTAACTATAGTGGAGGATATATGATATGGCTGATGATAAGGGCACATTCGGTGTTAAGCTTATAGACTATCTTCCGCCGGTGACGGCTGATATAAGTGATTTTAAGGAACTTTGCAAGGCTGAGCAGATTATATTTGATGCCTGTGTTTCAGGCTGTGACAGGGTGAAAAATGAATACAGCGTTTATTGTGCCGATGAATACGGACTTGCCAAATATGAAGCTATGTTTTCACTGCCGACATCGGGAACAACAGAAATACGGCGTCGGCGTATACTTGACAGATTGAATGGAATAAAGGAAAGTGTAATAAATTATGTGTCAACACTTTATGGTAATGCTATAAAGGCATATAGCTTCAGTTCCGAGGACTATGTGCTCAGGATAAAGGTGGATATGGATAAATACGAATATCTTGAAAGCATAAATACCTTGCTTGAGGAGCTTGTGCCTTGCAATGTGGTGATAAAAACGGAGCTTGACTACAATACGCATAAGCTGCTTAAAAAATATACACATAAGGAACTTTCAAAGCTCAAACACGGCGAGATAAAGGACTATCACGATGAAAGTTGAGAGTATTAAGAAAATTGTGGGCGGCGGTTATGATGATTACTGGCACTATAAAGGGCGATACAGGGTATGCAAGGGCAGCCGTGCCAGTAAAAAAAGTAAAACAACCGCTATCAATTTCATAGTGAGGATAATGAAATATCCGCAGGCAAATTTGCTTGTTGTGAGAAAGGTTTTTGCCACGCTCAAAGACAGCTGCTACACGGAGCTTTGCTGGGCA
This sequence comes from uncultured Lachnospiraceae bacterium, assembly GCA_964624605.1. Classification (GTDB taxonomy): domain Bacteria; phylum Bacillota; class Clostridia; order Lachnospirales; family CAG-274; genus CAZUXS01. The sequence continues at coordinate 29,496 of CAZUXS010000001.1, forward strand.
ATAGACAGACTTGGGGTGAGAAAATACTTTAAATGCAGACTCTCACCCCTTGAAATAGAATACATTCCCACGGGACAGAAAATATATTTCAGAGGTCTTGATGACCCTTTGAAAATTACTTCCATAACAGTTAAAACGGGTTGCCTGTGTTGGCTGTGGATAGAGGAGGCTTATGAAATTTCGGATGAGGGTGATTTTAATATGCTTGATGAAAGTATAAGAGGATACGTGCCCGACGGACTTTTCAAGCAGATAACGGTTACTCTCAATCCGTGGAATGAAAGACACTGGATAAAAAGACGATTCTTTGATGTAAGTTCGGATGATATACTGGCTAAAAGTACGGATTACCGCTGCAATGAATTTTTGGATGCTGCCGATTTGAGGGTGTTTGAGGATATGAAGAAAAACAACCCGAGAAGATATCAAGTTGCGGGGCTTGGAAATTGGGGTATATCCGAGGGTTTGGTTTACGAAAATTGGCACGAGGAGGATTTCAATATTGATGAGGTCAAAAAAATATCGGGTGCAAAAACGGTATTCGGCTTGGATTTCGGTTATGTAAATGACCCTACGGCACTTTTTTGCGGTGTGGCAGACGAAAAAGAAAAAAAGCTTTATGTGTTTGATGAGCTTTACGAAAAGGCATTGAGCAATGAAGAAATATACGAAAGAATATTCAAAATGGGATATTCAAAGGAAAAAATAAGAGCCGACTGCGCCGAACCCAAAAGCATAGACCGCTTGCGTGATTTGGGCTTGAAGGGCATAAGGGCGGCAAGAAAGGGCAAGGACAGTATACTAAACGGCATTGACTATATACAGGATTACGAAATTGTAATTTCAAAAAAATGCAGCAATTTCTCAAATGAAATAAGCAACTATACATGGGATAAGGATAAAGAGGGAAGAACAATAAATAAACCATTGGACGAGTTTAATCATCTTATGGATGCAATGCGATATGGCATGGAGGAATTGATACGTGGTGAAAATTTGAGTTTTGAATAAAATATACAAAATAGCACTGAAAAAAGGGGCTGTACGTAAATGTGCATTACACATTTACGACAGCCCCATAATTTTTTAGTGTTTATGGATATTAAGTTCAGCCATACCCTTTTCTGTTGAGTTGGCGATGATTTCTGTGTTTTTGTTATCGGCGTACTTGTCGAATACTTTCTTGCTGACAGGAAGTTCCTGAATTCTGCCGGGGCCGTTTACACAGCCGCCTTCGCAAGCCATACCCTCGATGATATCTTCGGGAAGTCTGCCGACTTTGAGCAATGTGAGTGCCTTTTTACACTCAGCCGCACCACTGCACTTGCAAGCCTTAAATTCATCGTCTATGCCCTTTTCGCTTATAACTTTCATTACAGCCGCAGACACACCGCCGCTTCTTGCAAAGCCCTTGCCGTAGAGTGTTGCATCTTCGTTTGCATCTTCAAAGTCCTCGGGATTGATACCCTTAACATTGAACATAACCTTAAGCTCTTCAAATGTGATAGCCGCATTTATTTCACCGAGATACTGTGAAACAACTTCGTTTTTCTTTGCTATACAAGGACCTATGAATACTATATCCGCACACGGGTCTTTGGATTGAATAAGTCTTGCTGCCGCAACCATAGGTGAAACCATTGTTGAAACATTGTCCGCAAGGGTAGGGAAGTGCTTCTTTACAAGGTTTACAAAGGCAGGACAGCAGGAAGTTGTCATCTTTTTGCCTTCAGCTTTGTTCTTTACAAGTTCCTCAGCCTCTCTCCAAGCAACGGCATCCGCACCGAGTGCCGCCTCGTATACATCATAGAAACCGAGTGCCTTTACAGCAGCCTTTATTGCTTTTACGCTTGCTGTGCCGAACTGACCTTCAATGGCAGGTGCAACCATGGCATAGGTTTTTGTACTTGTATCTCTCAATGAGTTGATTACGTTTGTCATAAGTGACACATCGGAAATAGCACCGAAAGGACAACCGAGTACGCACTGACCGCAGTTGATGCACTTGTTTTCATCGATGAGTGCAAGGTCGTTATCGTCCATTGTTACCGCATCAACAGGACAAGCTCTCTTACATGGTCTTTCCATATCGAGGATAGCGCCGTAAGGACAAGCCTTTGCACAGGCACCGCACTTTTTACATTTTGTTTTATCTATAAATGCGCCGTTAGGTGTTCTTGTGATAGCACCGAACTTACAAGCCTTTATACACTTGTGTGCTATACAGTTGTGGCAGTTGCTTGTAACTGTGAATCTGTCAAGAGGACAGCCCTCACAAGCCGCTGAAATAACGTGCACAATCTGTGTGTTATCTGTTTTCTTGTAGTGAAGATGTTCGGGCAAACGTCCCATAGCCATTCTCACTCTTTGACGCATAATTTCACGCTCTCTGTAAACACAGCAACGGAAACGTGGTTTCACGGGGTCTGTCAATTCATAAGGTATTTCGTTGCACTTTTCATCAAGTGTGCCTTCAAAACCGTATTTTGCAACCTTTGCAAGAACAGCCTGTTTGATTTGATTGACATCCTCTATGTCATCAAGTAAATTGTAGTTTTCGTTTTCCATATCATTACCTCTTTCTGTGTACGTCCGCACAGGGCGAACCAAGTTAAAAAACGGGGTAGTTTTTTGTATCAATAATATTTTCTTGTAACTGTCTTGCCGTGCTCATTCATTATTGAAAAAAGCTCGTCAAGTATAATCATTTTAATACTTAAATCTATAGGTAAATTCGGATTTTGGTGAGCCGGGTTTACCGTTTGCCCCACAAACATATTAAGGTGGGTACATTCCTCAACCAGCATTTTGGCAATTTGAGCCGCTCCGTTGGGTTGCTCCAATTTCCTTAAAACGGTTATATCGGTTGGATTTTGGTAGTATTCCTTTATTATGTCAACCGCTCTTTTGAGTGTTATGACACCCTCCGTCACCAAATCTATGCCGGGCATTTGCGCCGTGGGCGGTATTTCGGGGTCGAAATAGTCCAAACTCGGCATAAGGGGAACACCCAGTTCTCGGCTGACTATTGAAGCGGAACTGCCGCCACAGACAATTTTTTTGCCCTCGGGTATCATAAAATCGGTAACAACCCTTGAATCTTCGCTTTTATCCGTGGGTGGGCCGCTGTAAAGACTGACCTCCATTTTGGGAGTAATCCTTATTGTTGCCATTGTGGTGTCATCACCCGGTTTGTTCATATAAAGCTGACGACAGGTTTCACCGAGCATATTTGTGAGCCTTGCCGCAGTTATGCCGGGTTTTACACGGCTTGTGACATACTTGCTCACGTTGTTCCAACCCCAACCGAGGTTCATAAGGTTGCCTATTCCCGCAAACACAACACCGTCACTTAAAATCGTCAACACGTCATCGTTTTGAACCTTAAAGCGGGCTTCCTTTATCTGCTTGCCTGCAACCTCTCTTATGTTGTAATCTATCTTTTGCAATTCACCGTTACGTACAAAAATGCAATCGGGACTATCAAATTCCACAAGGTAACATTCACCGTCAAAGCCGATTTGAAGTATTATGAATGTGGAATATGCAACCTTACGCACGTTGCAAACAGGCAGGGTATGCACTATTGTGTCTACGGTATCTTCAATGCTTGCACCCTCATACATCATTGTGGAAATGATTTTTGAAGTGAGCGTTGAAAGTATGTTTGCCTTAACGCCGCTGCCAAGTCCGTCCGATAGCACAACAATATAACAACTGTCGTTTTTTGTTATTTCAACTCTGTCACCGCAAAGTTCTTCATTGTATTTTATTATGCTTTTGTAGGTGGCATCAACATATATTCTGTTTTGTGTGCTTTCCAACTCAATCAGCCCCTTTATTGAACCTCATCTTTGGCTATAAGATTTTTAAGCCTGTTAAGAGTAACCTTTGTTTCGGCGGTTGTTTCGCCCAAAAGACTTGCTATCTGCTGTGCAACAACCATCTGCTTGTCAATAACTTTCTGTGCCATTTCAACACTTTCAAGTTTGATTTGCATAAGTGATTTGAGTTCTGCTTCTTCGGCAGTCACATCTTTTATTATAGCTATTGCCATATTTCTGTCTGCGGAATAAACTATTGTTTGTTCCGTGACAATTCCCAAGTCATCATATCTGACTTTTTTATCATATATACTGCTCTTGTTTGTTATAACCTGTTCAAAGTCTGCCGTTTCAATAAATTCGGACAGTCTTTTGTTGAGTGCTTCGTTTCTTGTTATGCCGAAAAGCTTTTGTGCAGCTACGTTAAATTCACGTATGTGCATATCGGCATCAACTGCAATTATGTAGTTTGGTGTAACGCTGAGTGTTACGTTTGCCATAGCCTGACTTATATCCGTCATATAAGGCATACACATATTAAGCTCCGCCTTGTTTTGATATACGGCTATTGCCTTTTCACGGCAAGTCGGGTAGCCGCAACTGCCGCAGTTTAATTCCTGTGCACGGCTGCTTTTGCCTATCTGCGTGAGTATGGCACGTATTGTTTCTTCACTCGGGATATCCTGCTCTACGGGGTCGGGAGTGAACTGCCTTGAAATATCACCCGTTTCAACAACCTCGGGCTCAACAGCCTCATCGGCATAGTTGTTTATGGTAATGCCTGCTTTGTAGCCGACATTTCTTATAGCCATGAACGGACCATGTGAACAGCCGCCGTAGCATGAATTTGCTTCTATGAAAGCGTGGCGAATACTGCCCTTGCTTACCTCTTCAAGCAGATTGACAACATTTCTCAAACCGCTTACGCCAACAAGGTCAAAATCACCTATTCTCTCTGTTGCTGTGTCCTTGCCGCCGTTTTCCTTGTATTTATGGAGCATATCGTGTATTGTGCCGCCCACAACGGGATATATTCTGGAATAACCGGCACTTTTATCAAAAGGTACAACCTCGCACTCGGTAGGCATAACCTTTTTGTCCATCAACCATTGTCTTAATTGATTGAATGTCAACATACCATCGGCATATTCGGGATTATCGTCCACTTCCTTTATTCTTGAAAGACAGGAGTCAATCACGATAACCTTTGTATCTTTGCCTCTTTCCTGTTTTATGAGTTTTCCGTGCACCATCAATGGTGAAAGCACGGGTGCAAGGTAGGGTATGAGCTGCGGATAATATTTTTCCACAAGCATATTTACGGCAGGGCAAGATGAGGAAATTATGTTTTCCTGTTTTCCGCTCTCGATGAGCTTTATGTATTCCTCGCTTACATAGCGAGCGCCTATTGCCGTTTCTTCAACATAGTCAAAGCCCAATTCTTTGAGGCTTGCCACAAGTGCTTTGGCATTTTCACCAAAGGCAACAACATAACTCGGAGCAAGGCTGACAACCGTTGTTATATCGGGGTCTGCAACCCATTGCTTGATTTTTGTTATATCATTGTCAATCTTTTTTGCCCCCTGAGGGCAGGTGGTAATACACCTGCCGCAGAGTATGCACATATCCTCAAGTATTTCTACTTTTTCATTTTCGTATTTTATGGATTTGACCGCACAATTTTTAAGGCATTTATAGCAGTTTTTGCAGTTTGCCTTTCTGACTTTTATGTAGGTGCTCATATTTATCAATCCTCCCTACAACAGATTATAAATTTTCCAAAACCTCTGTTTTGAAAAATTCGTCAACGTTATATTCCGTTACGGTTGAAACTTTATCGTTTACCTTTACGCTGACACCGTCGTTTCCGCAAAGTCCCATACAAAATGAACCTTTCAAAACAACCTTATCTTGTACGGAATTTTTTTCTATAAGTGCATTAAGCTTATCTATAACAGCTTTTGAATTTTTAAGATGGCAAGAACTGCCGACACAAACAAAAATTTCCATGTATTCACCTCCAAATTAAGATATAACTTCGTCAATTCAAAATCAAAAATTTTTATTGATTTTAAAATAGCAAGCAAGCTTGCATTTTAGCCAAGTAAGTTATATTATATATTATAGATATTTTTTTGTCAATCTTTTTTAGGCAATGAAATTGCTTAACTTAGTCTGTCAAAAAAACAAAGTTATATTTTTTGTGCACAAGCACATGAAATTGTTTTTTGTAAGAAATGAAAGCATTTCTTGCAAGCGAGTTGATTTATCGACTCCCTGCTCATTTTTTCTTCTCTTTCAGCAACTTTGCAAGTTCGTCCATAAAGCTATCCAAATCCTGAAATTTTCTGTATACGGAGGCAAACCTCACGTATGCAATTTCGTCCAGATTTTTAAGCTTTTCCATAACCATACTGCCTATTTCTTTGCTTTCTATTTCTCTTTTCATAGAGTTCATTATAGAGTTTTCAATTTCGGAAACAAGCTGTTCCATTTGCTCAACGGAAATTGGTCGCTTGTTGCAACTCATCATAACACCCTTTAAAATTTTGTCCCTGTCAAAGGTTTCCCTTGTGCTGTCGCTTTTTATAACGGCAAGAGGAATGGTATCTATTCTTTCGTAAGTTGTAAAACGCTCACCGCATTTTTCGCAGTAGCGACGGCGACGTATGGCGGCATTATCCTCCATATTTCTGGTATCTATTACCTTTGTGTCATCGTTGTCACAAAACGGACATTTCATTCCTAACACCTCCCGATTTTCACTTATATTTATTATATAATATTTTTATTGCTCTTGCAAGCATAACCACAAAAATAAAGTACAAAAAAAGTGTACAAAACATTGAATGATTTTGATGTTTGTGATACAATGTACAAGAGGTGATAATATGGGTATGAACAGTTACACTATAGACCTTATGCCAAAGGGAGTGCACATAGGCAATGTGAACGGAATAAGCGCCTATAAGGGCAACAGCGGTATACCCCTTTATAAGGTGGTGGGGTTTGTAAAAAGTTTGAATGAATTTGAGGAAAAGGCATACAATTTTTGGATATACGACAAGAGCATAAATATTATGATTCATGAGGAAAACGGCGATTTTTACGCCATAACATTTGAAAGCTGTTTATCCAATGTTGAAGTCGGGGTGAAAGATATACTCGGGCTTGTGAAGCTTTTTTGCAGCGGTGTGGCTGATATGGATATATATGTTAAGGGCAAAAAGTTTGCGGGTGATGACCCCACAAGGCTTTTAAACACCGTTGAAAAGGCATATAAGGACAAAATAAAAAAGTTCAGAGATAAATACGGGCAGACAAAGTTCAGAGGTACGGAAGCCGAGTTTGAAAAGGAAATGAAACGTCAAAATCGCTGGTACCGTGTGCTTGCAAGAAAGTATGGATTTAATATTTAATTAAAGTAGTAGACATTATTACGAACATTTATCAAAGTTTAGGCTGTGACAAGGCTGTTTTTTATGGAAAATTGCTATTGTATTCTTTTTAACAAAGTGATATAGTTTAATATGGTGATTATTATGGAATTAAGAATTGGTTTTATAGGAAGCGGAAAAGTCGGCTGTTCGCTTGCGGCTTATTTCAAGCAATGCAATCTGACGGTTTCCGGCATATACTCACGCTCCGACAACGATGCAAAATTCGGTAATATCAATGAGCTTATCAATGTAAGCGATATAGTTTTTATAACCGTAACCGACACGGCTTTATCTGCCGTATGGAGCGGATTGGACAAGACTAAGCTTAGCGGCAAGATTATTTGCCATTGCAGCGGCTCAATTTCATCGGCTGTTTTTGAAAATGCCGATGAGTACGGTGCACACGTTGCATCCGTGCATCCTATGCTGGCTTTTGACAGCAAAAAGGTTTCTTTTGAAAAAATCCGAAAGGCTTTTTTTACCATTGAAGGTGATGCTAAAGCAACGGAGGTCATATCTTCGCTGCTGGATTTTTGCGGCAATAAACACTGCCTTATAGACAAGGCATCAAAGGCAAAGTATCACGCTGCCGCCGTTTTTGCTTCAAATTTTGTAGTGGCAACGGCGCATACGGCTGTGAAGCTTTTGACCGAGTGCGGTTTTGACGATAAAAATGCACTTGAAGCACTCGCTCCGATGCTTATGGGCAATATGGATAATATCTGCCAAAAGGGTACTTGTGAAGCACTTACCGGACCTATCGAAAGAAATGATTTAACAACAGTTGAAAAACATCTTCTCTGTCTTGATGAAGATACGGCAAAGTTATATAAGGAGCTTTCAAAAGTTCTTGTAAGTATAGCCGAAGATAAGCATAAAGACAGAAATTATGAAGAGCTTTATCGTAAAATTGGAGGTTAAAATGAAAACTACAACAACTACATTCGCAAAGGCTAAGGCAAACGGCGAGAGAATTTCAATGCTTACCGCTTATGACTACACAACGGCTAAGCTTGTTGATGCGGCAGGGGTTGACAGTATACTTGTGGGTGATTCCCTCGGTATGACAATGCTCGGCTATGAAGATACCGTTTCGGTCACAATGGAAGATATGATTCACCACTGTGCGGCGGTTGCAAGGGGCTGTAAGAATGCACTTGTAATTTGTGATATGCCTTTTATGTCCTATCAAACATCTGTTTATGATGCGGTTAAAAACGCAGGAAGACTTATGCAGGAGGGCAGAGCCGGAGCTGTAAAGCTTGAAGGCGGAGTGAAGTTTAAAGAACATATAAGGGCGATTGTCGATGCGTCCATACCCGTGTGTGCTCATATAGGGCTTACACCTCAATCCGTGAATACAATAGGCGGATTTAAGGTTCAGGGTAAAACGGCGGAAGCCGCAAAACAGCTTATTGCCGATGCAAAGGCTGTTGAGCAGGCGGGTGCTTTTGCGGTTGTGCTTGAATGTGTGCCCGCAAGGCTGGCAACAGTAATTTCAAAAATTTTAACAATACCTACAATAGGCATCGGTGCGGGCAACGGCTGTGACGGTCAGGTGCTTGTATATCAGGATATGCTCGGTATGTTTGATAATTTGGCACCTAAGTTTGCAAAGGTTTTTGCACCTGTGGGTGAAAATATGAAAAAAGCTTTTAAGGCTTATTCCGATGAAGTGAAAAACGGAACGTTCCCTGCGCAGGAACATACCTTTAAGATAGATGATACTGTAATTGATGAAGTAAACAAAGCACTTGAACGGGGAGAATTGTGATGAGAATAGTAAAGACAATAGACGAAGTAAGAGATTTTGTAAATGAGTGGAGAAGTGAGGGCTATACGGTAGGACTTGTGCCGACAATGGGATTTTTGCACGAGGGACACGAAAGCCTTATCAAAAAAGCGGCAGAGGAAAATGACAGGGTTGTTGTGAGTGATTTTGTAAACCCTACACAGTTTGCCCCAAACGAGGATTTTGAAGCTTATCCGAGAGATATAGAGGCTGATGCCGTTCTTTGTGAAAGAGCGGGTGCGGCACTTATATTCAATCCCGAAGCCGATGAAATGTATGACAATGCACTCACTTTTGTGGATATGAATGAGATAACAAAGGTACTTTGCGGCAAGACAAGACCTATACATTTCAGCGGTGTTTGCACTGTTGTGAGCAAGCTTTTCAATATTGTAAAGCCGGACAGAGCATACTTCGGTCAGAAGGATGCACAGCAGCTTTGTGTAATCAAAAAGATGGTAAAGGACTTGAACTTTGATATTGAAATCATAGGATGCCCGATAATAAGAGAAGCCGACGGACTTGCAAAAAGCTCCAGAAACACTTATCTCAATGCAGATGAAAGAAAGGCTGCACTTTGCCTTTCACGTTCACTCGGCATAGGTAAGGCTATGATTGAAAAGGGCGAAAAATCCGCAAAGGTTGTAATCGATGCAGTTAAGGCTGAAATTGAAAAAGAACCTCTTGCAAAGATAGATTACGTTGAAATTGTGGATTGGAACAATCTCAAAGCACTCGACGAAATCAAGAAGCCGCTTTTGATGGCTATTGCCGTTTACATCGGCAAGACAAGATTGATAGATAACTTTATTATAGAGGCGTAATTGAAAGAGAGGTACTTTGATGGAGCTTACAATGCTTAAGGGTAAAATCCACAGAGCAAAGGTTGTTCAAGCGGAGCTTGACTACGTTGGAAGCATAACGATTGATGAGGATTTGCTTGATGCCGCAGGCATACTTGAATATGAGATGGTGCAAATTGTGGACGTGAACAACGGTGAACGATTTGAAACCTACACAATTGCAGGTGAAAGAGGCAGCGGCATGATTTGCCTTAACGGTGCGGCGGCAAGATGCGTGCAAAAGGGCGACTTGGTTATAATAATGTGTTATGCGAAAATGACCGAGGAAGAGGCAAAGGAACACAAACCTAATGTTGTTTTTGTGGATGAAAACAATAAAATAGAAAAAGTTACAAATTACGAAAAACACGGCAAATTGAGCTGGAAATAGAAGTTAAAAACGGGCAAAACCATGAAAGCGGTTTTTGCCCGTTAAATTTTCTTTTACACTATTGTGTTGTATTTTATGTAGTAATTTACTGTTGAAAAATGACATAAATTATTATATAATGTATATTAGCATTTATTATATATTTATTTTTTTTACAGCCGTTTCGGAACGGCAATAGTGAGGAGTTTTATTATGAAATATAAAACAGGTATAGACATAGGCTCCACCACAATAAAACTTGTTGTGATGGATGCGGATAACAATATTTGCTTTAAAGATTACAGAAGACATCGCTCCAATATACAGGAAACTCTTCTGGGACTTATAGAGGATGCATATAAGCAGCTCGGCAATGTGCAATTTTCCGCTATGCTTACGGGCAGTGGCGGTCTTTCAATTTCCGAGTGGATAGGTATTCCGTTTTTGCAGGAGGTTGTTGCGGTAAGCAATGCAATTGATTTTGCCGCACCTAAAACAGATGTTGCCATTGAAATCGGCGGCGAGGATGCAAAGATAATATATTTCCGTGGCGGAATAGAGCAGAGAATGAACGGTATTTGCGCAGGCGGTACGGGTTCATTCATAGACCAAATGGCATCACTTTTGCAGACGGATGCACAGGGACTTAACGAATATGCAAAGCACTACAACGTTATTTATCCCATTGCGGCACGCTGCGGTGTATTTGCCAAAAGTGATATACAGCCACTCATAAATGAGGGTGCGGCAAAGTCCGATTTGGCTGTTTCAATCTTTCAGGCGGTTGTAAACCAGACAATAAGCGGTCTTGCTTGCGGTAAGCCCATAAGGGGCAGAGTTGCTTTCCTTGGTGGTCCTTTACACTTTTTAACGGAGCTTAAGGCTAGATTTATAGATGTGCTCAATCTCGAGGATGATGAGATAATTGAGGTTGAAAATTCACATCTTTTTGCGGCTATGGGCAGTGCGCTCACATCCGATGAAAATGCCGGTTTTGATTTTGAAAGCCTTATAGCCAATATGAAAAAGGAAAAGCACCTTACAATGGAGATAAACCGTCTTGACCCTCTTTTTGAAAATCAGGAGGACTACGACAAGTTCAGTCAAAGACATTCAAAGGCAGTGGTGAAAAAGGGTGATTTGAAGTCTTATACGGGTGATGTGTTCCTCGGTATAGACTCCGGTTCAACAACGTCAAAACTTGCCGTAATAGGTGAGGACGGTTCACTTTTATACTCTTTTTATGCAAGCAATGAGGGTAATCCTCTTAAGATAATCATAACGGCGCTCAAACAGATTTATTCAATATTGCCAAACGGTGTAAATATCAAAAAAGCCTGTGTTACGGGTTATGGTGAGGGTCTTATAAAAGAAGCTCTTATGATTGATTTGGGCGAGATTGAAACCGTTGCACATTACAAAGCTGCGGCATTTTTTGAACCCGATGTTGATTTTATACTCGATATCGGCGGTCAGGATATGAAGTGTATTCGTATAAAGGACGGCGTTATAGACAGCGTACTTTTGAATGAGGCTTGCTCAGCGGGTTGCGGTTCATTCATTGAAACTTTTGCAAAGAGCCTTAATTTAAGCGTGCAGGAGTTTGCAAAGGTGGCACTTTTTGCAAAGAAGCCTATTGACCTCGGTTCTCGTTGCACCGTATTTATGAATTCAAGAGTAAAGCAGGCACAGAAAGAGGGTGCGGAGGTTGCTGATATTTCCGCAGGTCTTGCATATTCCGTAATCAAAAACGCACTTCAGAAAGTTATCAAAATCACCGACCCAACGGATATGGGTGAACACCTCGTTGTTCAGGGTGGTACTTTCTATAATGAAGCGGTACTTCGTTCATTTGAAAAGATATCCACAAGAGATGCCGTAAGACCCGATATCAGCGGCATTATGGGTGCTTTCGGTGCGGCTATCATAGCAAGAGATAAGTATGTTGCGGGCGAAAATTCAACCATGCTCACAGCCGATGAACTTGATAAGCTTGAAATATCATCAAGCATAACACGTTGCAAGGGCTGTACAAACAGCTGTCTTTTGACAATAAACAAATTCAGCGGTGGCAGAAGATTTATAAGCGGTAACCGCTGTGAGAGAGGTCTCGGAAAGAATGTAAACAATTCTTGCGTGCCTAACCTTTTTGAATATAAATATGAAAGACTTTTCGGCTACAAGCCTATTGCACCCGAAGATGCAAAAAGAGGCGTTGTGGGTATACCTCGTGTGCTCAATATGTATGAGGATTATCCGCTTTGGTTCACCTTCTTTACGGAGCTTGGTTACAGCGTGAAGCTTAGTCCGAAGAGCAGCAGAGCGGTATATGAACAGGGTATTGAATCCATACCGAGTGAATCCGCTTGTTATCCCGCAAAGATAGTGCACGGACACATAAAGAGCCTTATAGATGACGGTGTGAAGTTCATATTCTATCCTTGTATAGCTTACGAAAACAAGGAAATAAAGGATGCGGACAATAACTATAACTGTCCTATCGTAACAAGCTATCCCGAAAACATAAAGAACAATGTTGAGGAGATAAGGGAGCTTGGTATAGATTTCAGGAATCCGTTCTTTGCACTTTCAAACAAGGAATTTTTCTTCAAGCGTCTTACGGATGAGTTTTCCGATATACCGAAAGATGAGGTAATGAGGGCGGCAAACAGAGCTTGGAACGAATGGGAAAATTACAGAAGTGATATGCGTAAAAAGGGTGAAGAAACTCTTGCATATCTTAAAGAAAACGATATGGACGGTATTGTAATAGCGGGCAGACCTTATCATACCGACCCCGAAATAAATCACGGTATTCCCGAACTTATTGTAAGCTACGGTATAGCCGTACTCACCGAGGACAGTATTGCACACCTCGGTAATGTGCAAAGACCTCTCAACGTGCGTGACCAGTGGGCATATCATTCAAGACTTTATGCGGCCGCTTCATTTGTGCGTGAGCAGGAAAATTTGGAACTTATACAGCTCAACAGTTTCGGTTGCGGTTTGGATGCCGTAACGGCTGATGAAGTGCACGATATACTTTCTGCGGCAGGCAAGATATATACACTCCTTAAGATAGATGAGGTAAGCAACCTCGGTTCTGCAAGAATAAGAGTGCGTTCACTTTTTGCCGCATTGGAAGAGAGAAAGAGAAAAAAATTTAAGATACACGAACCGCAGGCACCAAAGCAGAGAGTGGTTTTCACAAAGGAAATGAAGAAAAATCACACCATACTTATGCCGCAGATGTCACCTATACACTTTGATATAGCACAGGAGGCATTCAAGGCTTGCGGATACAATGTTGTGCTTATGCCTGCAATTGACAGGGATTGTATTGATATCGGTTTGAAATATGTTAATAACGATGCGTGCTATCCCGCACTTATCACCGTCGGACAGATATTCAAGGCTTTGCAATCCGGTGAATACGACCTTAACAATGTTTCCGTATTCATAAGCCAGACGGGCGGCGGTTGCCGTGCTTCAAACTATATCGGTTTTATAAGACGTGGTTTGAAAAAAATGGGTATGGAGCAAGTTCCGGTTATTTCCGTTTCCGCAAGCGGAATTGAAAGCAACCCCGGTTTCAAGATTACACCAAAGCTTATAAACGGCTTGTTGCAGTCTATACTTTACGGCGATTTGTTTATGCGTGTGCTTTACAGAACAAGACCTTACGAAAAGGTCAAGGGTTCAGCCGAAAAGCTCTATAAGGCGTGGAATGAGATTTGCCGTCAGGCTGTAAGACGTTGCAGTAAGGCTGAATTTAAGAGAAACGTAAAGGCTATTGTAAAAGACTTTGACGAGCTTCCGCTTGATGAAAGCATTGTGAAGCCAAGAGTTGGTGTTGTAGGTGAGATACTTGTAAAATTCCATCCGACAGCAAACAACGATATCGTAACCTTGCTTGAAAATGAGGGTGCGGAAGCGGTTGTGCCCGATTTGATGAACTTTATGACATACAGCCTTTACAACAATATTTTCAAGGAAAAATACTTCGGTGCAAAGCACATCACAACAGTGGTGACAAGCATCGGTATAAAATATATCGAGGGCTACAGAAAGGTTATGAGCGAAGCACTTGAACAAAGTAAACGTTTTGAACGTCCCGCAGATATAGCCGAACTCGGTGAAATGGCAAAGGATATTGTTAGCCTTTGTAATCAGACGGGTGAGGGTTGGTTCTTGACGGCTGAACTTGTGGAGCTTATTCATTCCGGTGTGCCGAATAATATCTGTACTCAGCCTTTTGCTTGCTTGCCAAACCACGTAACCGGTAAGGGTATTATTAAGGAACTTAAAAGACGTAATAAGCTTAGTAATATAGTTGCGGTGGACTATGACCCCGGTGCAAGTGAGGTAAATCAGCTTAATAGAATTAAGTTGATGCTTAGTACGGCAGAGAAGAATCTTGCAAAAAATGGGAATACCGCGTATTCCGAAGCCGTACCAACAAAGGATAGATAAATTTAAATTTTTGTTGAGAAACAAAGGATTTGAAAAAATTCTCTTTGGAGTTTTAGTTTTTTGATTATTTTTAGTAAAGAGATTGTTCTTTTTTACGAAAAAAGAACCAAAAACGTTGGGGCGTTCCGATTCGCCCCAAACCCCTAACGGGCAGGGGCGGTGGAGTTTGGCGGCTCATAGAAGTAAGGTGGCGGGTTGCCCCTGCACCCACCCGTGTGAGTGAATGGGTTTGAGGTTTAATATGAGGGTTACCTCTATACCCCACCTGTATGAGTGAATGGGTTTGAGGTTTAATATGAGGGTTCCCCCTATACCTCACTTGTGTGAGTATAGGGGTTTGAGGTTGAGCATGATGGTTGCCCTTGCACCCACCCGTTTTACTCAGAACTTTTGCTACGCAAAAGCAAGCCTTTCGGCTTGGCGAATCTATCTTTTCGCTTCATTGGTGAGGTTGGGGCAACCAACGCCGCCAACAACATTGTAGGTAATGCCACAATTTGATGGTTTTAAGCGGCGAAGCCGCTATTAGCCTTCCCCTACGGGGAAGGTGGCATTTTTGCTTGCAAAAATGACGGATGAGGCGAAAAACTACGTATATAGTTATTTATAGGATAGTATTCACTATTCAACATTTAACGAACTACCCCAAGCAACAACCGTTTTCAGTGGTTCAATTACCAAAATTGTATTTGGATATTTACACGATACCATAGCTACAGATTTTATTTTAAGAATGTTTCCTGTATCATCGGTTATTATATCACCAATTTTGTTTTTATAAACTATTCCTTCAACTTCAATGGTTGTTAAATTTGTAATTTTATCAATTTTCAATATTTTACGCATATTTACACACCTTTTAAAATTAAAATACATACAGTCTAGTAGCAAAAGTTACAAGGGTCAAGCCCTCTTTTAGCTGCAACACTTGCTTTTACAGTTGAAACACTTTTTGCATTACTCAAACCTCTGCAACCGGAATAGCTATGGTATTTCTTTCCTGTTGGGGTTATATACACATCATAATCGGTAGATTGTGAACTTGTAATAGGTGTCTGTACGGAAACACTGTTTTGAGTTGTGGCAACAGTGGTTTCTTCTGTTGTGGTAGTTGTCGTAGTTATAACTGTGGTGGTTTCTGTTGTTGTGGTTATGGTTGTGGTTTCCGTTGTTGTTTGGGTTATTTCTGTTGTTTTAGTGCTTTCTTCGGTTGTTGTAACAGGAATATCTGTATCTTTATTTGTTTTTTCACACATACTTAAAATAGACCCAAGAATCAAAAGTACCGCACAACAAGCACCCACAATCATCAGATGTTTTGTATCTTTGGTTTTACGATTGTTTTTCAACTCAACAAGCTCCGAATATGTAATTGTGTCTACAGATTTATTTGAAGTTTTAAAAACAATTTCAAACTTCTTTGAACATTTTTTACACAAATACCCGTCTTTTAGTTTTGTTTTACCGAATATTCCTGCGGATTTTCCGCAATGTACACATTGTTTCCCCACACAATCATCCCTTTTCATAAAATTATTTTAACAATTTATTTTGATGTAAATAGCTTATAAAGCCACTTATAACAGCGGCATTTCTTTGCACTATGTTTGTTTCCGTAAGATCGGCTATATTTTAATTCTTAAATCAATTTATTAGTCTATGTACATTATAATCCATCGACACGAAAAAGGCAACTATGATATCGTTAAAAAATAACGATAATGATATATTTTTGTATATGCTAAAACAAATAAGTTTATTTTCAACACGTAAAAAAGGTATTGAACCCAACCGAGTTCAATACCTTTTTTTCAATACCTTTTATTAACCGTTTATTATTTTCATAATATTCATATTTGTGCAAACGACGGGGCGAACGCCATCGTCTGTTGTATTTGTATCGCCTTTTACGTTTACTGCGCCGTCATCATCTATGCAGGCTGCAAACTTATTGCTGATACCGGGTGAGCGGAGCCACCACTTTGTTCTGTTGCCTACCTCATTGAGGGCAATTCTGTCATCGTTTGTTTCAAATATTTCATTTGCCTCATCAAGGCTCAAAAGGAATACCTTATCATCCGTGTCGTTACCGCCTGTTATGTCATACTGCGGATTGTTTGGGTTTGAAAGGTGAGTCGGCAAAATTGCATCTTTCTCGGCTGAGTTGAAAGCATTTGCGAAGAACTCACTGTTGAGCCACTTTCTAAGCGGTGAAAGTTCCCAGAAACAATCTCTTGCGTTATCGTTGTATTCTCTTGATGCAATACAATCCTCTGCAACAAACATAACTCTGTCAAATTCAACCTTGATAACTCTCCACACAATCTTTTTGTTGTTGTAGTGACCGAAGTTTACAAGGTAGCCGGGGCTGAGTGCACCGATTTTGCCATTCATTGTAAGGTCAATATTGAGTTCTTCAAGCTGCTTTTTAAGGTCGGCAATCTGCTCTTGAAGTTTCTTCTTTCTGCCGAATTGAAGCTTATTCAAAGATGCCTCTTCATTTTCCATAGCACTGATTTGTGACTGTATTTCGGCTTTCTGCTTCTTGTTATCTCTTATCATCTTGAGGTACTTAAGTCCGTTTGCCTTCATTGTGGCATTAACTTCGTTTACGTACTTTTCAAGCTTTTCTCTGTATTTATCATCGGCATATTGAAGTGCTTTCTGGAAGTTTGGATCCGTGTTGAAAGTCTTATTCTGTGTGCCGAGGTCGGATTCATTCTTGATACGCATATCAATCATGAGCTTGCCGATATATGCCTTTGCATTTGTCGGGTCTGTTGCAAGTACCTGATCCAAAAGGTCATCGGCCTCATCCCAATCTGCATTTTTAAGTGAACTGAAAGCTCTTCTTACTACGGGGATTTCAGGCGCATCGGAAGACGGTGCGGGGCGCTTTGGAGCAGGTGCGGGCGCAGGAGTCGGTGCAGCCTGTGGAGTTGCAGCCGGAGTCGGTGCGGGCGCAGGTGTCGGCTGTGGAGCAGGAGCGGGTGCAGGTGTCGGTGCAGCCTGTGGAGCAGGTGCAGGGGCACACATCTTTGAAACGCTCTTGAGCACATTCAAAAGGAATTTCATTGAGCTCATATCCTGTGACTGGTATTCCATGAGGTCACGAGGGAGTTCATCTATATCCATATCCTTATATGCGGGTATAAGAAGTTTCTCATCGCCGTTTTCTATCATTTCGATATAGCGACTCCATTCACTTCTCATATCTGCACCGTGGAAATACTCCGGTCTTGTTGCCATCGTAATCATAACCTTAGCACTCTTCAAAGCGGCATATATATATGGTTCATATTCTTCACTTGACTTATCTTCGAGAGTTACTCTGGAATAGAATACTTTGTATCCCTCGGAAGTAAGTTCTTTGTACATATCATTTGCAAGCAGACTATCGGAAGTTCTTCTTCCGTTTTGGTCTGTTTCCTGATAGCTTATGTATACATCAAACGGTTCCTGAGCTTCGGCAATTTTAATCATATTTTTCTGAAGTTCATCAATCTTCTTTGCCTCTTCCTCATAAACAGCCTTTGCAAGTACATCTGCATTTTGTATTGCATCTTTGTAATTTTCGTCTTCACTCACAGCTGTGCTGCACATTTTGCTGCACGTAGGGACTCTTTTTCTGGAGCGATCCTCGGTGTACAACACACCATACTTACAAAGTACCATATTCCAATGAGCTTCAGCATCGGTCGGTTCATTATCCAAGATGCTTGCGTATATATCCATAGCCTTGCCAAATTCACCATTTGACCTGAACTTATTAGCATCATTGTAAAGATTAACCTTTATTTCACTCTTTGTTCGTGGCAATGTCATTGTAGAACCACAGCGTTCGCATATTTCAACCGTCATATTGTCGTTTACAAACATGTCGCTGCCGCACATCTTACATGTAAATTTTGCCATAGAAAGCACCTCCGTTTATGTATCATTTTATTTATTGACAATTAGTCTTTTGGGGAGCACAAAATCTGCTCTGTATTACAAAAACAATAGGAAGTTTATCCTTCTTCGGAAATCATCCTATGTTGTTTTTTACAACTTAAGAGTAAATCACATTGGATTTATTTTACAATGCTGTCGGCTTCTTCCTCAGCCTCCTTGCGAAGCTGCTCGGGATTGTCAAGGGAAACCGGCATGGAATCAAGGGTGCTGAAACCGAAATACCTCAAAAATTCATCGGTTGTGCCGAAGAGTATGGGTTTACCCGGAGTGTCGGCACGTCCTTTTTCCTCCACAAGTGAATATTCCACAAGTTTATTTACGGCGTGGTCGGCACTTACACCTCTTATTTCCTCTATTGAGCCTTTTGTTATGGGTTGCTTATAGGCTATGATTGCAAGCGTTTCAAGCAGCGTGCCCGAAAGTTTGTGCCTTTGGGGCGCTTGGAACAGCTTTTTTATGTAATCGTAATATTCCGTATTGGTGCACATTTGATAGCCGTCACCAACCTGTATTATGCTTATGCCACGCTTTTCATAGTGGTATTTATCCGACAGGTTGTTTATGGCACATTCAACAGCACCTTGGCTCATTTCAAGTGCGGCAGCGATAGCCTTTGTGCTTACGGCATCACCTGCGGCAAAAAGAATGGCCTCTATTGCGTTTTCAAGCTCGTTAAGTCCCATATAAAAAACTCCGTGTTAATTAGTTTTGGCTTTGCATATCCTGCAAATTCTGTTGTTTCACTTCTTCCTTATAGGAAGAAATTTTTATATCATCAAAGGCTTTATCTTGATAAACCTTGATTTGCTTTGTTTTTATAAGCTCCAACATAGCAAGAAAGGTCGCTATGATTTCGCTTTTGTGCATACGATAGCTGCCACGCTCATATCTGAACATGGAGCGGAAATATATGCTGCCGTTTACCTCCAAAAGGTTGAGAATATACTCCGTTTTGGATTCTATTGTGTATTGCTCTCTTTCAACGGAGTTGAAACGGCTGCGTATTTTGTCGGTACGCACTTCCTGCCTTTTGAGCACATCCTCAAAGGCTCTCATAAGCATCGCCATATCGGCATCGCCCAGTATGTCGGAAATTTGCTTAGGGACATCGGCTCTTATTTTTTTGATAAGTGCCGTATCGGATTTTTTATAGTAGTTAAAACCCGAGCTAAGCTGTTTTTGACCGAAGGTGATGGCAAGTTTTTTGAAACGCTTATATTCAATAAGTCTTTTCACAAGCTCTTCACGAGGGTCAATTTCAACATTGTTTTCATCAACTTCCTTGGGGAGGAGCATTTTTGATTTTATCTCAATCAATGTTGCCGCCATAACAATGAAATCACTCATAGATGTCATTGTAACATCCCTGTTTTCAGCCTCGTATCTGTTTATACATTCAAGATACTGGTCTGTGATGAGGGCAATGGGTATGTCGTTTATGTCTATTTTGTTTTTTATTATCAGAGAGTACAGCAAATCCATAGGACCTTCAAAGCTATCCAGTCTGATTTCCACATTTATGCGTTTATCCATTATAAAGCACCGAATATGAGCGCAATCGGTAATCTTATCACGCTCTTTAAAATGTTGAGAGGTATACCGAGCCAGCCCATAAGCAACAGAAAAACGACAACCATTTGAATAACTTTTTCACTTTGGCTGTATTTAAGTGCCGCATTGGGTGAAAGCAGACTTTTTAATATCTTGCCTCCGCTCATGGGATAAACGGGTATCAAATTGAATACGGCAATTGCCGCAAAACAATCGGAGAAAATGCTGCAAGCACTTGATACATAGCCAAATCCCGTATTTCCGAAATCCGTAACTTCCCCGAGGATTGCGAAAAGCATGGATAAAACTATTGAAATAAGTATAGGTGCAACATTTACTGTAACGGTGCAAAGCTTACGACTTTTGATATCCCTCTTACCGCCTAATTGATAGTTCATGGCGGAACATTCGACAGGTCTTCCCCAACCATAGCCGAAAATCAGAAACAGTATGAACCCGATGGGTTCAAAATGTTTGAGGGGATTGAGTGTAAGTCTGCCCTCTGACTTCGGGCGGCTGTCACCGAACTTTGTGGAAACAAGTGCTTTTGAAAATTCAAAAACCGTTGTGACAACCATAATTGCAATAATTCTGATAAATCCGTTTATTAAAAAACTTTTGTCCAAAATATTAAAATTGAGCAATATACGCCCTCCTTACTATATTATATATCATAATTGCAAAAATTTCAAACATTATTTATAAAAATTAATAATTTTTTTTTGTAATTTTAACAAAAATAACCAATGTGTAACAAAATTGCAATGTTTGTAATGAAAAATATAAATAAAAATGCTTGAATAAGTATTGATAACGCAATATTTGCGTTATTGTATTCTCTTAAATTTCTTTTCAAGCTCGTATTTTGACATTTCTATTATTGTTGGTCTGCCGTGTGGGCAGGTAAAAGGGTTCTCAAGTTTCAATAATTTTTGTATGAGTGCTTCCGCCTCGGTGTAGCTCAGCCTGTCATTGCCTTTCACCGCAGCCTTACAGCTCATTGTGGCTATGGCATCAAGTTGAGTTTCGTATATATTTGATATATCCTTATCCGCAAGAGTATCCAGTATATCAATGAAAAATCCCGCATTGCCCGGTGAATTGAACACGCAGGGCACAGCACGCAGGGCGTAGGTATCTACGCCAAACTCATCAAGCTCAAAGCCCAGTTCTTCAAGCTTTTCCTTGTTTTCTTCAAGTGTGAGCTTTTGTTTTTGAGTGAGTTTAAGCACAACTGGCACAACCAATAACTGACTTACACTCTCTTTGTTTTTGAGTTTTTCGGTAAGTTCCTCATATATGGCTCTTTCGTGTGCGGCGTGTTGGTCAATCAAATAAAGTGAACCGTTTTGCTCTATTATCCAATAGGTGTTGAATACTTGACCTACTATTTTGTAGTTGTTGAAAAACGGCTTCTTAGTTTCCTTATCATCGTCAAAAAGAACGGCATTGACAACTTTAGGCTTCTTTTTCGGCTCTTCCTTTACGGGAGCGGGTATATCGTTTTTTTCGATAACCGTATCAAGCGGTATATCCGTAGTTTCGTTATCGGATAACATTGCCGCCTTAAGCTGATTTAAGGATTCTTTTGAAAGAGATATTCCCGAAATCATATCGGCATTGTCGGTTACTTGGCGTGGAACGGGTGGGGGAGTGGGTACACTCACAGCACTTTGAGGTGTAATCTCGTTAAAGCTCAAATATCCGTTTTCATCTTTGCTGTTCGTCTTTTCGTTATCTTCTTTGGAAGTTGTTTCACTTTCGTTTTTGCTTTCTTGCTTTTCGTTATCTTCCTTATAAACAATTTCGCTTTCGTCTTTGTTTTCCGTTTTCTTCTCGTCTTTGCCCCAACTTGCCTCAACTATGAGGTTTGTGTTGCTCAATACCTTGTTTACAGCCGTATATATGAGGTCGTAAATAAAGCTTTCGTCGGCGAAACGCACTTCAAGCTTTGTGGGGTGCACATTCACGTCCACAGTGCTTGAGGGCACTGTCATATTAAGTGCAAAAACGGGAAATTTGCCAATCATGAGCTTGCCCTTGTAGGCTTCCTGCACAGCCTCTTGAACAAGGGTACTTTTTATATATCTTCCGTTTATGAAAAAGTTTTCGTAGCTTCTGTTTGCCCTTGCAACTATAGGTTTTGCAATAAGTCCGCTGAGCTTGTAGCCGTTTTTTTCAACGTTTATTTCAAGCATATTTGCCGCAACATCTCTGCCGTATATACGCATTATAACCGCCTTAAGGTCATTGTTGCCGGAGGTGTAGAGTATGCTGTTACCGTTGTTAATGTATTTTACGGCTATGTGAGGGTGTCCGAGTGCAATTCTGTTTACCACCTCGGATATATATGTTCCCTCCGTAGCGGGCTTTTTGAGGAATTTTCTTCTTGCGGGGGTGTTGAAAAAGAGGTTTTTCATTGTGAAAACAGTGCCGTTGTTAGCGCCTGTTTGACATTCGTCCTCTTTTATACCGCCGCTTATGCAAAATTTTGTACCCGTTTCGTCCTCGGCTGTTTTTGTTATAAGCTCCACCTGTGAAACTGAGGCTATGCTTGAAAGCGCTTCACCTCTGAAACCTAGGGTGAGTATACTGTCTAAATCTTCCAATTTGCTGAGCTTGCTTGTTGCGTGACGTAAAAAAGCGGAGGATATCTCATCTTTTGGGATACCCTTGCCGTTATCTGTAATTTTTATCATATCTATGCCGCCACCCTTTATTTCGATTGTGACGGATGTGGCACCTGCATCAATGGAGTTTTCAACAAGCTCTTTCACAACGGAGGCCGGTCTTTCAACCACTTCGCCTGCGGCAATTTTATTTATAAGAGAATTATCTAAAACGTGAATACCCATATCTACCTCCGTGTGATTTTATCATAAATTTTGTTCTTGCAATTCTTTAAGTTTTTCTTTTAAGTCGTTCAGTTTTTTGAGTGCTTCCATAGGAGTTATCGTATTTATATCCAGTTCGTCAAGCTCATCACTAAGCTCGTTAAACACTATAACCTTTTGGTCATAAGGCTTTGAAACATAGACTTCATCAACATCGCTTGCGTGCACGGGCTCGTTATCCTTCGTGAGCAGGGTAAGTATCTCGTTTGAACGCCTTACAACACTCTTCGGCACACCTGCAAGCTTTGCAACGTGTATGCCGTAGCTTTTGTCCGTACCGCCACGCACTATTTTTCTGAGGAATATAACATCGTCACCGTTATCAAGCACGCTGACACAGTAGTTGTTCACACCCTCTATTTTTCTTTCAAGCTCCGTCAACTCGTGATAGTGAGTTGCAAAAAGTGTTCTTGCACCTATGCGTTTTTTATCGGCTATGTATTCAAGCACCGCCCAAGCTATGCTTAGTCCGTCGAAGGTGGAAGTTCCTCTGCCTATTTCGTCCAGTATCAAAAGACTCTTGTTTGTGGCATTGTTGAGTATGTTTGCAACCTCCGTCATTTCCACCATGAATGTGGATTGACCCGTTGCAAGGTCATCGGATGCACCGACTCTTGTAAATATTCTGTCCACAACGCCTATTTCGGCACTGTCGGCAGGCACAAAACTGCCAATCTGCGCCATAAGCACAAGCAGAGCAACCTGTCTCATATATGTGGACTTACCTGCCATATTAGGTCCGGTGATTATTGAAAGTCTGTTTTCATCGGTATCGAGTACGGTATCATTCGGTATAAACTCCGTTGTGTTTACTCTTTCAACAACGGGGTGTCTGCCGTTTACTATGTTTATATTGTTGCCCGTATTCACTGTTGGCTTTACATAGCCGTTTTTGTCGGCAACCTCACCGAGTGACTGCAAAACATCTATTGCGGAAACACCTCTTGCACACTTCAATATTCTTTCCGTATTTGCACCCACCTTTGCACGTATATCGGAAAACAAATCGTATTCAAGTGAAACAACCTTTTCGTCCGCACCTAAGATGGTATTTTCAATTTCCTTAAGCTCCTGTGTTATGTAACATTCGGAGTTTGAAAGTGTTCTCTTTCTTATATATGTATCGGGTACGGCACTCAAATATGAATTTGTGACTTCCATATAGTAGCCGAATACCTTGTTGTATTTTACTCTTAATTTCGGTATGCCGGTTTTTTCCTTTTCTCTTGCTTCAAAATCGGCAAGCCACTGTGCGCCTTTTTCCTTTGCGGAACGCAGGGTATCAACTTCGCTGTTGTAGCCGTCACGTATAAGCCCACCCTCACGTAGTGAAACGGGTGGGTCGGGGGCTATACTTTTATCTATTAAATTGCAGATATCATCCAATGTATCCATTGAATTGTGAAGCTTTTGAATATAGTCGCAATCAAATTCCCCGAGTAAATGCTTAAGGTGGGGTAATATTTCAAAAGATTGCTTAAGTGCAATCAAATCTCTCGCATTTGCACTTGCATACACAACCTTGCTCATAAGTCTTTCAATATCGTATATACCGCTTATGAGTTCACGTAGTTCCTCTCTGGCGAATATGTTATCCTTGAAAGCCTCAACGCCGTCAAGTCTTCTTTGAATTTTTACGGCATCGGTGAGCGGCTGTTCTATACGGCTGCGTAAAAGTCTTGCACCCATAGCTGTTTTTGTTTTGTCAAGCACCCATAAAAGAGAACCTTTTTTTGTTTTTTCTCTTATTGTCTGTGTCAATTCAAGATTACGGCGAGAGCTTATATCCAACACCATATATTTATTTTTAACTTGTTTTTTGATTGAAGATATATGGGATAGGTTATTCTTTTGAGTTTCCAAAAGATAGCTCATAAGTGCGCCCGATGCAGGCACGCAAATTTTGTCACCGTCCAAACCGAATCCCGAAAGATTGAGAGTTTGGAAGTGATTGCAAAGGCTTATGCAGGCGTTTTGATAATCAAAGCACCAATTGTTGTAATCGGCAGGTTTAGTGCCGAATATCTTTTCTATTCTGTCCTTTATGGTAAGTGCTTCGTTGCATATTATTTCGGAGGGCATAATGCGGGCAAGTTCGTCAATGACCTTGTTCTCGTTATCTTCGGGTATATCCGTAACAAAAAATTCACCCGTTGAAACATCACAGCTTGCCACACCAAAGCCACCGTTGCCTTGATATATGCACATTATGTAGTTGTTTTTGCTCTCATCGAGCACCTTTGTGTCAAGGACGGTACCGGGGGTAACTATCCTTATAACATCTCTTTTTACAATACCCTTAGCCTTTTTAGGGTCCTCCGTCTGCTCACATATTGCCACCTTGTAGCCTTTTTCCACAAGCTTTGCAATATATCCGTCAGCCGAATGAAAGGGAACACCGCACATGGGTGCTCTCTCACTCATTCCGCAATCTTTTCCCGTCAGCGTGAGTTCCAACTCGGCTGAGGCTATTTTGGCATCATCAAAAAATAATTCGTAAAAATCCCCAAGTCTGTAAAATAATAAACAATATTTGTATTGCTCCTTTATGGAAAGGTATTGTTCCATCATAGGCGTATATTTGGGAGTTTTATCAGCCATCGTACTTCCTCCGAAAATGTGTTTCTTCTATTATAATTATATCATGTTTTGCTTGTCTTATTAATGACAGCCGCCGCAGCTTCCGCAGCTTCCGGTGCAACCGCCGTCTTCGCTCATATTTCCCGTGAGTGTTGCGTTGAAAACGTTCATTACGTTCTGAACAAAATAGTTGAACTGATTCTCGGCAAGCACCATTTCATTTATAACTTCGTTTGCTCTAAGCTCATTAGCCATAGCAGTTATCTGTTCCTTAGCTTCATCAATCTCACTTGCGGAAAGTCTGTCGGCTTTCATGGCTCTCATTTTGCTTTCTCTGAAATCGTTGTATTCTCTGAGCTTTTGCTTAGCCTCTTCGTTGTTATCGAATACAAATTTTGCATCGGTGTATTTTTTACCTATTTCCGTTTCAAGCAATTCCTCTGCTAATTTTCTTGCGTTATCGTAAACCGTCATAATATCTCCTTACTCTGCAACTTCACCCATAAGATAGAATGTTTTGCAGTCTGTTATTTTTACATTTATCATATTTCCTATCACACTTTCATCAGCCTTGAAGTGCACAAGTGAGTTATCTTCAAGTCTGCCTGTGATGTAGTTTGAATCGTTGGCACTCACACCATCTGCAAGTACACGATATGTTTTGCCCACTTTTTCACAATTTAATTCATATATGATAGGATTGAGTGCTTCAAGCACCGTATTGAAGTTTTTCTTTGCTTCTTCCTCATCCACCTGATTTTCCATGGTTGCGGCAGGTGTGCCTGTTCTTTTGGAATATATGAATGTGAAAGCACCGTTGAAACGTATTCTTTTGATTACGTCAACCGTGTCCGCCGTTTCGGCTTCACCTTCGCCGGGGAAACCTACTATAATATCCGTTGTTATGGCAATGTCGGGTATCTCGGCTTTTATCTTTTCCGCAAGTGCAATATACTGCTCCTTGGTGTAGCGTCTGTTCATTTTTTTGAGTATCTCATTGTTACCTGCTTGGAAGGGGAGGTGTATGTGCTTGCATACCTTGTCACATTCCTTCATTGCAAGTATGAGTTCATCGCTCAAATCCTTGGGGTGGCTTGTCATGAAACGTATTCTTTCAAGTCCCTCAACCTCGTTCACCATTCTCAAAAGCTTTGCAAATGTAATGCCTTCATCCTCACCTGTGAGGTTTTTGCCGTAGCTGTTTACATTCTGACCGAGAAGTGTTATTTCCTTTGCACCGTCATTCACAAGTGAGCGTACTTCTGCAAGTATATCCGCACTTGAACGGCTCCTCTCTCTGCCACGCACATAAGGTACGATGCAGTATGAGCAAAAATTGTTACAGCCGAACATAATATTTACGCTTGCTTTAAACTTGCATTTTCTGATAGTAGGCAAGTCCTCAACGATTGCACCGTGTTCTTTCCAAATATCGAAAACCGGTTTGCCCGTTTCGTGGTTTGTCCATATAAGTTCGGGCAATTTATAGAGGTTGAATGTGCCGAAAACAATATCAACCTGCTTGTATTTTTGCTTTATTGTTTGGAGTACGGTTTCCTGCTGCATCATGCAACCGCAAAGTGCTATTCTCATATCGGGATTAAGCTTTTTCTGGTGCTTTAAAAATCCGAGGTTGCCGTAAACCTTGTTTTCCGCATTTTCACGCACACAACAGGTGTTGTATATTATGAAGTCGGCATCCTTTTCCGCTTCTGCCGCTTCGTAGCCCATGTTCTGCAAAAGACCATATATCTTTTCGGAATCGTGAGCGTTCATCTGGCAACCGAAAGTGGATATAAACATTTTCTTTCTTCTGCCTTTTTTAAGCAAAAAGTCCTCGTTTTCGGCTTTTACTTTTTCAATATACATTTTCTGTATTTCAAGCGATTCCTTTGGAATATCATTATTATTCATATTTTTACTACCTTTCAAGCTCTTATTTTTTCGCATTATTTTTATTATACCATATTATAGGCTGTTTTGCAAATAACAGTTATGTGAAAATAATGTTACACAAATGTTAAAAATTGAAAAACTTACTTGACAATTATATACATTTGTAATAAAATAGTAATTGTCAAAAATTAGATTTTATATATTTTTGGCAGTTTATACAACTATGTATTTGTATTCCGAAAGAGGGAGATTCCGATGAACCATATTACTAATATTAAAAGAGCTTTGGCATTCGGGCTTGTGTTTGTTACGTTAAACGGCACAACGGTGTTTGCTTCCAACCTTGGCAGTGTGAACAGTGCGGCAAAGCTCAGAGATGCTGCAAGTATGAATTCAAATGTGCTTGGCTCAGCAACTCAAAACCAGATTGTCAGATTGAATGACACTTCACTTGGCTGGTCAAATATTTCAACAGATTCATTAACAAATGTTTACATAGCTGAAAAATTTGTTGATGTTGTGCAAACGGATGCAACCTGCGTTGCCGATTCAGCACACATCAAAAAAACACCTTCTGCCACATCAGAGGCACTTGGTACGGTAACAAAGGGTACTGTGCTTGTGTGTACGGGCGTGAGCGGTGATTTTTATTCCGTAAAGTACAACGGACAGATTGGTTATGTTTCAAAGAGTGTTATGTCAGGCAGTCTTTTGAGCAGTCTTGGTGCAACAAGTGATAAAAATAACGAGCTTACAGCAGATGATATCAAGAAGAGTGTTGAGGTTAAAACAACAACAGCGGCTGCAACTGCCGCAACAGCACAGGCAGCACCTGTTGTGACGGTAGCTCAGGCACCGACAACTTCAGCTTGCCTTGAAGAGCTTACATCCGCAATAAATGCACAGGTGGATATATATGCCGTTGTTTCAAATGAGGACAGTGCTATACTTATGGACAAACCATCAACAGATGGCAAGGCTGTTGCACTTCTCAGAAAGGGTTACACCGTTGATGTGTATTCCTATGAAAACGGTTGGGTTGAAGCAAGTGACGATGACGGCAACAGAGGATATTTAAAGGCTGATGATATTATGCTTATGAATGGCGCAAGACCGGAAAATGTAACTGTTGATGCTTCAATAAGCTCACAGTCAAGCGAGAGTTCAATTCTTGCGGCACAGATGGTCAGCTTTTCAAAGCAGTATATAGGCACACCTTATGTATACGGTGGTACAAGCCTTACATCCGGTGTGGATTGCTCAGGTTTTACAATGAGCGTATACAAGGCATTTGGCGTAACAATCAACAGAACTTCAAGAGACCAGTTTACTCAGGGTACGGCTGTTTCCTTTGATGAACTTTTACCCGGTGATTTGGTATTCTTCAACACAGGCGGCAACACACAGATTTCTCACGTTGGTATGTATATAGGAGATAATAAGTACATACATTCAACAGACGGTGGCAGTGTAAACGGTGTTATGATTAGCGATATCACATCAAACTACGCAAAAAATACCTATGTCGGAGCAAAGAGAATTTTGCAGTAATTAAAAAATTAATAGGGTTTAGAAAGTCACCTATCCGTATGATTATAACGGATAGGTGATTTTTTGTATATTTTTAAGATTATATTACAGAGATGAGTAAGCTCCGTAACAATTTGTAACATTTATTGGTTATAATTACTATAGGTTATATATTGTTGGAATTTTACAATAATTATATACAAATTCTGTCAAAAAATGACAGATATTATCCTAATTATTACAAAAGTATTAAACAATGATAAACAAATTCATATTTTTGTGCATTTATGCTTGACAAATTACTCATTATGAGGTAGAATATGTTTGTAACAAATTTGAAACATCTGGAGAGGGTTTCAAATCAAACGATGTGAAAATGAATTTAGAGAGAAATTTGTTTTTAAAGAATATTAAGGAGAGAAATTAAGTAATGAGTTATTTAAGCAAAATCAAAAGAGTGTTTGCAATTGGCTTTGCCTTTACGGTTTTAGGTTCATCAGCTGCTTTTGCCGACGAAATCATAACAACAGGCAATTCAAATCAGATTATTCTTTCTGACCTTGCAGACCTCGGCACGGACGATATGTATGTTGTAATTACAGGTTACGGTGATGATGAGGAGGTAGCTATTCATTCAGATTCTTACGATCAGGCAATGGTATTAAAGAAGTTGCCGGTAGGCTATAATCTTTCCGTTCTCGGACAGGAAAACAGCTGGCTTTATATAAAGGACGACAATGGAGATGTCGGCTATATAAGAAGTGATTTTGTTACTTTCAAAAATGGTGAAAAGCCTGCCAATACAACTGCTTCATCAGCACTTGCACAGCAGATAGTTGATTATTCAAAGCAGTTCTTGGGTCGTTTGCCTTATGTATGGGGCGGCACAAGCCTCACATCCGGTGCGGATTGCTCAGGCTTTGTAATGAGTATTTACAAAAACTTCGGTATCACACTTACAAGAACATCAAGATCACAGTATGCTTCGGACGGTGTATACGTATCAAGAGAAAATCTTCAACCTGGCGACCTTGTTTTCTTCAACAAGGGCGGTAGCACAGCGATTTCTCACGTTGGTATGTATATCGGTGATGGCAAGTACATAAATGAATCAGACTATTCAACCGGCTGTATCATTTCAGACCTTTCAAGAGCTGTTTCAAAGGGTACTTATGTTGGTGCAAAGAGAATCATTCAGTAATAGAATTATTCGATAATACTTATAATGAAAAGGGCTGTTGCGTTGCAACAGCTTTTTTTGTTGTAAAAACAACCGTTAAAATTATCCGATAATCACTTGAATTTCACATAAAAAAATACTATAATAGTAAGGAAGTCAAAAATACAGAGGTTAATATATGAACAGCAAAAAAACTATGCAAATTTTGTATGTGGTGTTACTTTTGATTGTCGCAGCGGCGTATTTGTTTATATTCAAAAGCTTTGACGGTGCCGTGGTTTTTGGTGCCGATATGAGTGGTACTGCGGTGCGGCTTGTGCTTCTTGCCGTCACGGCGGCGGTGCTTTTTTTATCGGCGATTATTTCAAGTCTTAAAAAGCTTGCCATAGAAGAAAAGTTTATTATATTTTATGCCTTATTGGGCATAGTTTTTATATTGTTTATGCCCTATCCAAAGACAAATCATGAGGTAAGTCATTTTTTGAGAACATACGAAATTACGGAGGGACATTTGTTTTCCGAAAACGGTGAAAGGGCTATGGCGGATAATTTGGATGCCGAGTATCCGTCGGATGTGAAGATAGATAAGACGAATACCGTCAACTATTCGTTTAAGCGTACATCAGTATATTCACCCGTTGCCTACATACCGCAGATTATAGGTGTTTCTGTGGGTAAGTTTTTCACTCATAAGGTGGTTTCGGTGGCAAGGGCGGGGCAGATATCGGCCTTTGTTTTTTCGCTGATATTGCTTTATCTTTCAATGAAAATGTTGCCGTTTAAAAAATACGCACTTTTGATGACGGCTTGTATGCCTATGTTTTTGGAGCTTGTAACATCTCTTTCGGCTGTGAATTTTGCAAATGTGATATGTATTGTGCTTATTTCGCACTCACTGTATTTGGCATATACAAAAGACAGCGTTGCCGTGGGTGACATAATTGTGATGTACATAACATCGCTCACTCTCGCACTTTGCAACAGCGTATATTTGCCGTTCTTGCTCATGTACGCACTTGTGCCTAAAAAGAAGTTTAAAAGCGGTAAGGCTTTTTTCATAAATATATTTTTGATATACGCACTTTGTGTTGCGGCGGTTGTGTTTTGGTGCAATAAAAACGATATCACATATATCGGATATATAAAGGGTGCGGTTATGGATTTCGGTCGGGAAATAAAGGATTTGTATTTTTCAACCGTCGGTTTATATTTCGGGGACGGATATGACTTTTTAAGCCCTTTCCTTGTGATAGTGTATTCAGCTGTGGCGCTTACCGTGTCACTTTCGGATGTAAGATACAAGCCATTTGCAAAGAGCGGCATAGCACTGTTTTTGATTGCCTTGGTTTTCCTTATGCTTACTTTGACTTTTGCGGGATTTGTAAATTCCGTAAGCGAGGGAGCAGGAGAGGATATAAAATACGGCTACGGTATACCGACACTGTTTTCACTGCTTGTTATTCTGAATATAAAGGCTGTTAAGGTGGATATGAGTGTTGTGAATCACTTTGTATTGCCGTTTACGGCGTTTATGGAAATGCTTGCGATATATTCGGCAGTCAGCCAAATTGCATAATAACGGTTTTGAAATTGCGGAAAAGTTTCTCATTTTGTTAAAGTGTCAATGATTGGTTACACTTTTATTAGTGAGTAAGTTGTCAATGGTTCAATGGATATTTCCATATAGTGAAATACTCCATGACC
>CAZUXS010000002.1:0-44942 GCA_964624605.1 uncultured Lachnospiraceae bacterium
TTATGTTTGAAACCAACATCATTGTCGGCATAAACAAAAACAAAAGCACTACAATTATAAGTGCATTTTTTACCGAAAGCTTTTTATGAGGTACTATGTATCCTATAGGTCTGCCGCTCACAAGCATATAAACAAGTATTGGCGGCAATATTATAATCACTTCTTGCCAAACCATAAGCCAATCATTGAGCTGTTCCGGAGTTGCACTTATTATATTCATTTCCGTAAGCAGCTCATAGCCTATTACCAAAACAATAGGCATAATGCAAATATATAACAGGAAGCAAAACATTATTGCATTAGATGTTTTTGGAGTTTCCATCTTCTGCCTCCTTTTTTACTCTGTTCTTTATTTTCTTTTTAATTTCAGATTTTATATTATCTTTTTCTTCCTTATAATCACGTACTTTTCGCCTTGAACCTACCGTGGCAATTTGTTGTTCACTTTCTTCCTTACTGGATTGCTTTATTTTGAGCAAATCCAAGCCCTTATCTATTTTGGGCATAAGGTCAAGTGAAAATGACGTGCTTTCGTATTTCTGTGTGTGTCTTGCCCTTTTCTTTCCGCCGTTTTCTGATGATGAGCGGTTTGTGATACCCTTTTTTCTGTAATTTTTCTCCACAATATCATTCACAAGCTCCGAAATTATGGAAAAAGCTGGTACGCCGAAGAACATACCCAAAGGGCCTGCAATCGCACCGCCTACGATGATTGCAAACACAACACCGAGTGGCTTTACACCGATTGATTTACCAAGTATCTTAGGTCCCAAAACAACGCCGTCAAACTGCTGTAAAGCAATTATGAAAAGAAGCACCCAAAGACCTTTTATGGGGCTGTAAATTAACGTAAGCAACACAACGGGCACACCGCCTATTACGGGACCGAAATAAGGTATCATATTTGTAATGCCTATGATAAGGCTGAAAAACAGTGCATAAGGCAAATTAAGCACAACCGCACCCACAAAGAATATAACTCCGATTATAAGAGAATCAATAACCTTGCCTACAAAATAGCTTTCAAAAACTTCATTACAATGCTCCGCAAAATCTGCAAACACAAGTGCACGTCTTCTGCTCATAAAGCAATAGAAAACCTTGCCGACATACTGGCTGAGATTCTTCTTATCAAGAAGTATGTAAACGGAAACAATAAGTCCCATTATTATATTATATATTGATGACGCTATACTTACAGCTTGCGTCATAACGGATGAAAGCATACCCGGCATATTTTTAAGGGAATCCATGGTTGTATCTATAATATAATTTACACTTGAAATTATATAAACATAGGTTTCCTCGGTGAGAGTTATGTTCAATTTTTTGGCAAAGGACTGCAAAGCCTTTTCCACATCCCCCGATTCTATCTTAAGCAGGAAAGCAACCAAGTTTTGTGCACTCCTTGTAATCTCGGGTATAATATACCCAACAATACCCAAAATTACACCAATGAGCAAAAGAAACGCAACCGCTATGGATATAGCCTTGCACGCTTGCTCCTTTTTTTTCATAAACGGTATCTTGACAAGCAAATTTTCCAAAAAGCGTGTCGGCGCATTGAGAATATAAGCAAGTATTATACCGTAAATGAACGGTGTGAGCACCTTGAATATTACGGGAAATATATTTTCAAGCCTTACATTTTCCGTATATCTGTAAAATATAATCGAAATGACCACAACCGCCAAAATATATATATATTTCCGCAGTTCCGGATTTTTCTTTAATAAATCTTTCAAATGCAACAGCTCTCCTTTCGACAAGTGTAAATTTTGTAAAATCAAACAACTACCTATTGTAGTACACATTATTATAATACAACAAAATATACAAAATTACCATAGTAAATTATATATGAAATGAAATTGAAATTTAATTGTAACAATAGACAAATTGCGAATATTGTTGTAAAATTAAAAAGGTGATGTAAATGAAATGTATAATCGTTGTAAATCAATTTTTAAACAGCGGCAAATTCAATGAAATATATGACTATCTTTTAAATGCCGCCTTAAAACACGGCATAAATGCCGAAATACGTACAAATGCAGAGCTTTTGATGCTTGACGGCAAATGTGCCTACCCTTTGGACGATATCGATTTTGTTATATTTTGGGATAAAGACATACCTCTTGCAAGGCAACTTGAAAAACTCGGGCTGAGACTTTATAACAGAGCCGATGCAATACAAGCCTGTGATGATAAATCCCTCACATATCTCAAACTTTTGGGCACCGGCATAAAAATGCCAAAAACCATTGTTTTGCCTATGACATATCCCAACATAGGCTATACGGATACGGATTTTTTGACACTTGCCGAAAACAAACTCGGCTACCCCTTTGTGGCAAAGGAATGTTTCGGTTCTTTCGGTGCTCAGGTCTATCTCATAGAAAACCGAGAACAGGCACAAACTCTGCTTAAAAGCCGACCCGTGTCTATGATATTTCAAGAATACATAAGCGAAAGCACAGGGCGTGATATACGCATAAATATGGTAGGCAATGACTGTGTTGCCGCAATGATGAGATATAATGACAATGACTTTCGTGCAAACATAACAAATGGTGGCAGTATGCAAAAATACACCCCCACAGCCGATGAGATAGCTATGGCACAAAAAGTCGTGAAAACACTCAACCTTGATTTCGGCGGAATCGATATACTTTTCGGCAGGGATGAACCCATACTCTGTGAGGTAAATTCCAATGCCCACTTTAAAAATATATTCGATTGCACGGGCGTAAATGCCGCCGAAAAAATATTTGAATACATACTGGAGGATATGAAATGACAGGCTGGATAATATATACCGCCGAAGAGGCAAAACGCAACCAAGGCTATATAAATCTCTTTATTGAAAAATTTGCAAAAAAAGGCGTTGACTTGCAACTTAAAATAAGAGAAGAACTCACCGTGGGCATAAAAACAAACGAGAGTTTGCCGGATTTTGCAATGGTGCGCACAATTGAACCCCTGCTTACAAAACAACTCGAAAGCCTTGGCATAAGATGCTTTAACAACTACAAAACATCAAAAATATGCAATTGCAAGGCTGAAACATATATGTATATGCACCAAAACGGCATACCCATACTCGACACCTATATCGGAAGTTACAGCCTTGACAAATTCCCCGTTGTTATGAAACCGAATGACGGACACGGAGGAAACAACGTTCTTCTTATAAAAAACAAAGAAGAATACGAAAAAGCGCTTCCTCTTTACAGGGGCAATGATTTTGTTGTGCAGGAGGTTGCGGGTAACCCCGGCAGAGATGTGCGTGTGTATGTTATAGGCAAAAAAATAATCGCCGCTATGCTCCGTGCCTCAAATACGGATTTCAGAAGTAATTTCTGCTTGGGCGGTAAAGCTACGGTGTACAATCTTAGTGAAGATGAAATAAAACTCATAAATAAAATAATATCACTTTTTGATTTTGATTTTGTCGGCATAGACTTCGTTTTTAACAACAAAAAAATGATTTTTAATGAAATTGAGGATGTTGTCGGTTCAAGAATGTTATATAGTCACACCGATATTGATATCGCACAAATCTTTGTTGATTATGTATTGAATGAAATGCAATAACAAAACTTCGGTTATTCATTAAGTATAGTCATATTTCTTTTTTCTCACTTATCCATTGACAAAATCACATAAATAATATAAAATATTATTTATAAAGTGATAAGAGAAACGGAGGTCTTTAAATGAAAAAGAATTTAGCGATATTGTGTTCCGCATTGCTTTTGGCAAGTGTGTTAAGTGGATGCAGTTCACCCTTAAAAATATCAATAAACGAAAATACCGACAACCAAAAAACCGAAGAAACCACAGAGGCGACTGGTGAAAGCGGTTCAAACGAAAATTACACATACCTTATGGACACCGACACAAGACTACTCGGTAATGAGGATTTGGCGGGCAAAACGGATATGGAATTGCGACTTATCAAAAACGAAATTCTTGCACGTCATGGCTTTGTATTTTCCGACGATGCCACAATGCGCAGCTATTTTGCAAACCAACCATGGTACACACCCGATCCTTATTTCACATCTGATCAGCTTGAGGGTATTGAACTGGCAAACTTTGAGCTGATACGTAACAAATTGAATTCAATGCAAACTACAACAGAAGCTCCTACACAGGCAACCTCCGTGGTTATCGTTCAATCCACGCCCGCACCTGCTGCGCCGGTTGTTCCTGCTGCGCCTGCCGCACCCGCTCAGCCCTCAACACCTGTGACATATTACTGCTGTGCAAGTGATTATGCGACCTTGCGTGCATCCGCATCCACATCCGCAGCTGCAATAACAAGGATATACACGAGGGGTGCCGTTACATATCTCGGCAGAAGCGGAAGCTTTTTATATGTTGATTACAACGGAACAAGGGGTTATGTATTGTCAAAATTCTTCTCCACAAACTATGATGCACCTTTGAACTATGATGCACGTTAAAGTATATAAGAGGAGATTAAAATGAAGATAAACTCACTTATTGCCGCATTTGCCCTTGCTTTTGCTTTTACGGGCTGCGGTGTAAATATCGAAATACAGAATAACGATCAAACCACAACAGTTGCAGACACAACCGAAACTACCGAAACAACGAGCTTCAGCCCTGCCTTTGCAGAGGCTACCGA
Source organism: uncultured Lachnospiraceae bacterium (assembly GCA_964624605.1). Taxonomy (GTDB): domain Bacteria; phylum Bacillota; class Clostridia; order Lachnospirales; family CAG-274; genus CAZUXS01. The sequence continues at coordinate 4,658 of CAZUXS010000002.1, forward strand.
AACAGAAAGCACAACCGAAGAAGCTGCGAGCAATAAAAAAAGCCTTAACGTTTCACCTCTTTGTCAATATCCGGAACTTCCGACAGGTTGTGAAATAACGTCATTGACGATACTGCTCAACTACTACGGCATAACCGCCGACAAATGCGACCTTGCCGACAACTATTTGGACAAGGGTGCTGTTGGCAGTGTTGATTTCAGAGAAGCTTTTGAGGGTGACCCGAGGGACGGCAATTCTTACGGTTGCTATGCTCCCGTTATAGAAAAAACAGCAAACAAATATATTGCGGTAAGCGGTTCCGCACTTACCGCAAAAGATATCACCGGTACGGAATTTGAAAGTCTTTTTGATTATATAGATAAGGGTATGCCCGTCGTTGTTTGGGCAACCTTGGATCTTCAACAGGGACATAAAAGCGTGACATGGAATGTGAACGGAAAAAGCCTTACATGGTACACACCGGAACATTGTATGGTACTTACCGGCTATGATTACGACACCTCCACGGTACAAGTTGCCGACCCTGTACACGGCGATATAAGAAGCTACGATATGGCAACATTCAAAAACAGATATGAAGCACTGTATAAACAGGCGGTTATAATAAGTTAAAAAAAAGGGTTCACACTGTGTTATTCACAATGCGAACCCATTTTTGTTACTCAACGATTGTCGTGAGATTATATATATATCCTATTACATCAACCATAGCATAGAACGTGAAAGCGAAAGTCATATTTCTTATGAAATTGCTTTTTGCACTTATATTAAGCAAAAACACCGCAAACACAAAGATTATAACCACAATCATTGCTACATCAATAACAATTTCGTTGCCTATAAAGAAGAACATAGGTATGCCCATAAATATCGAAAAAACACACATCAACTTTGCAATCACCGTGTACTTATTTTCGCTGTAGCATTTTATAATTGCAACAATTGCGGCAATTGCCGTGATTATCCTTATGGCAATACCGAAAGCAGGACTTATTGTATACAAAAAAATATATGCACCCACTATTACACTATATCCCCAACCACCGAACAGGAAATCAAAAAAATTATAGAATGCAGAGGATAACACAGCCAAAAGCACAATATATCCCCAATTGAAAGGTGTGAAATCCTTTCCTCTGTAATCCCACATTTCCGCAAAGGCAGTGAGTGTTACACAGCCGCACTGAAAAATCATTTTCACAATGCCTGCATCTCCCGTAACCATACCGACCAAATTCCAAAGAAGAACAGCCATCAATGCTGTTGCCGTCTTTCTGCCAAGCTTGGATATATCGTTTCTGCCGAAACTATCCGCAAGCCTTGAACGCAGACTGCCGTCTTTGTATATACCCTCTTCCCACAAAATCTGTTTTTCCGTTCTGTTTTCGGAACAAGGGTCATAGAATCTATCCATATCGTCATAATTTCCGCCACCGGATAGCATCCCCATAAACATACCCCCTTTGCCAATAACGTAAGGAATTGAAAACCGACTGCCGCAAAAAACGATTTTCTACGGCAATCGGCATATTTAGCTATTATTCACCAAGCATATCTCTTGTTGCCTCTACACCTGCTGAATTTTTAGAAGGTTCATCATCCTTAAGCTTATAGAAGTTAATTTCGCTTGTGATATGTGTGTCGGAATTATTTGCATAATTCTCATCTTTATTTACCGTGCCAACTATATCCGCTACACCGCCGTTGAATGAAATAACGCCGTTTACGGTGTAATCATAGTTTTCGGGTTTATCGCTGTAAAGTCTTATATTGCAACCCACGTTATCATAGCTCTTTACGTTTGTGAGCTTAAGCATTGGGTTTGAATTTGTTGTGATACCGTTGTTGCCGTTGCCGTAAGCTACACAGTTTATAAGTTCGTGCGGAACACCGACATTTTCACCGCCGCACTTAAAGCCGTTGTTGCCGCCTGCACCGTAAGGTGTTTCACTTCCGTCTGCATTAAGCTTCCAACCGTTGTGGTAGGATTGGCAGTTTTCAAGTGTTACGGGGCCTATAGCACCGCTGTTTACCTTTGTATACAAATCCCAACCATCATCTACATTGTTATGTGACTTACAATTTACAAACTTATTGCCGTAACCTACCGTAAGCTTTGCCGCAAAACCGTCCGCATTTATCATTGACGGGTCACAGTTGTTGTAGGACTCGCAACCTATTACCGTGTTATATGACGGCCAGCTGTTTATATCGGGCTGAGCACTGCCGAGCACTCTGCTTATCTGCAAGCCCATATCTCTGTTGCCGTAGAACTTACAATTTGAAACAGTATTGTAGCTACCGCCCAAGTGGAAACACTTAAGGTTAGGACCGCAGTTTGTAAAGTCTATGCCATCAATAACCCAATAATTACCGCCAAGTATGACGCCTGCACTTGTGTTCATGTAGTCAATTACAACCTTTTCACCGTCTGCCGCCTTTATTGTGCGGTATGCGCCCTCGGCACCGTTTGTGCCCAAAGGTATATTTATTTCCTTAGTTCTGTAATAAGTACCGCCTGCAAGTTCTGCCGTTTGTCCGTTTTTAAGGAAGCCGACAGCAGTATCTATATCATAAGGACTATCCTTTGTACCGCTGTTTTCAAACTTACCGTTCGGACTTACGTAAACAACGGGTGCACTTGCATTATAATCGGATTTTTCATATACAGTCTTTCTTGCAATAACCGTTTCATAGCTTGTGTAATTTTCAAACTCATCCGGCTTATAAATAACAACAATGCTGTTTTTGCTATCCTCGGAAAGAGAAGCTGTATATGTCTTTACAGAGCTTATTTCTTCATCCTGTGCAATAATACTGCCGTTCATGCTTACAGTCACTCTACCCTTGCTGTCCACAGGTTCAACCTTGAATGTGTAGTCGCCGTTTGTTGTGTAGCTTTCACCCGTTATGTTTACGGCAGGAGTTGTTGCCTCTTTCTCGGTTTTTTCTATACTTCTGTCTGTTGCTCTTTCGCTCTTAAAGAAGCTTACATTGCTTACATCTATATCAGCCCAACGAGCCGCAAAGAAGCCTACATACAATTCATCCTTATTCTGAACGGTAAGGAGGTCATCATCATAATAATAGCTTTCCTTTGTTTCACCTGTCTGATAGTCATAGCACTTTGAATAAAGTCCGCCGTTTACTCTTTCAAGTGTAAGATGATACTTATTACCCTCCTTAGGGAAGGTGCTGCTAAGTGCATCGGGGCCTATACGTGTGCCGCCGCCGTCCGTTGCCGTAACACCAGTTCTAACAAGCATATTGATACGGTTTGCTGTCTTATATTTTTCATATTCGGGGCCTGCACCGTCACTTGGCCAGCCTGAACCGCTGTAGCCGCCGACAATTACCATATTTGAGGCAAACACACTGCTACCTTCCTGTGGCACGGCAATACCCTCTTCATCCTTCTCGGCCGCACTTGAGGCTGTGGCAATGCTTCCGTCCGTACCCTTAAGAGGAACAACATCCTTTGCCATTATACCAAAGGCTTCCTGTCCGTTTCTCTTGGTATCGTCGTTATCGTGTTCCAAATATTTATTTACGGTTACATCCGCACTGAGCTTGAAGTTTTTGTCACTGTCAACCTCCGTGTAGTAATATGTCATACCATCGTGGTCATTTGTTATCTTTCCGCAGCCATCCCACGCTCTTACGTTTATTGTGCCGTCTACAGTGCCGTAGTTTTCAGCCTTTACACCCGTGCTGCCTTTTTCCTGCTTATCATAACCTGAGCTTTGACCGAAAACGGATTTTCTCCACTTTGCTGTGTCAATATTCTTGATTGTTACGGGCAATTCAACGGAATACTCACCTGATTTAACAACAACCTTTGTTGTGCCCTCCTTGCTTGAATCAAAGGAGGATGTGTCAACATCATACTTCTTTGCCTCAACACTGTCGCCGCTGTCATAGTTAATGTTTAAAACCATATCGGTAGAATCAAATTCTTCACCTACGCTGTAGGTTGTGCGTGGATATTCCTCAATGCTCATACCGACAGCCTGTTTTTCGGCTATTTCAACCTTGAAAGTCGCTGTGCCGTTTGTGCCGTTTGATTTCACGGTAATATCCTGCTCACCTGCTTTTTTTGAAGAAAATCCCGTCAACTGATATTCATTGCTCTTTAAAGCTTCCGTTTCTCCGTCACTGTACTCGGCGATAACTCTCATACCCTTTGTATCAAGCTTTTCACCTATGTAATATTTTGTCTTTGCCGGAGGCTCAACCGTGAGAGACTTAAGTCCGATATCATCAACCATAATATAAAACATATCACTTGCTTCGGAAACATCGGTACCATCCTTAGGCTTCATTTTCACATAGCATTTATATGGTGAATATGATGGTTCGGGCACAGCTCCGCCATCTTTGAGTTCCTTATCATTCACATAAATCATCAAATCGTCGGCATCAAGAGTTTCCTGCTTTCCGCTGTTATATTTTACGGTTGCCTGCAAACCGTCATATCTGAAAAGACAATTCTTTTTATATGCGATTTTGGCAGGTTCATAATCAATAGTAAGGCTCACTGCCTTAAGCTCCTGCACATTGACGGAAGCATAAGTCTTTACATCTCCCTTTGATATACAAACCTGCTGTGTACCGAGCTTTTTGCTGTCAAAATCAACCTTGTAATCTGTTATAACCTCGGATGACCCGTCATCGTACTTAGCCGTAACAACCAAATTATCCTTGTCAAAATCATCACCGTAGTAATAAACGGTCTTTATATCACCGCCAAGCTCCAATGATTCAAGCTTTGCAGCCTCCACAGACTCTTCCGCCTGTGTTGTCACTTCCGCAGCCATGGGGTTGTAACAAAAAACAGAGCTTGTAACAAAAACAGCCGCAGCCGCAATACTCAATAATCTCTTTTTCATCAATTTTACCTCCTTAACAAAAGCAAAGCTATACAACTACATAATAATTAACAAAATCTATACATATATAATACAATTTTTACATCGAAAAGTCAATAAAAACTAACATTAAAAAATATCCCACCGTGAATTGTTTATTCACAACGGGATATTTATAAATCATATCAGTATATAAATACCGGATCACCGACATTTACAAGATCATAAATCTTTGAAACATCTGTCATACTGAGGTTTACACAACCGTGAGAACCTACCGTTTTATACTTTGAAGCATTCCAACTGCCCCAATTCTGCCATGTGGCATCGTGATAACCTATACCTGTCCATGTTATTCTTACCCAGTAGCTTACCGGTGTTGAATATGTTGCACCTACAAGAGTTTTATTTCTCTTTCTTTCCTTTATATACCAAGTGCCCTTTGTTGTTTCTTTTTCGGGTATAGGTACACCTGTTATACAATGAGCCGTATATACACATTCACCGTTTTGGTATACGTAAACCATCTGTTCATCTATTGATATCTCACTGTAATTTTGGAGGTTAACATCATCGGTTATATTGTTAGGGTCAAACTTGTAACCCTTGTTTTTGAAGCTTGCATCCAAATTGTGAACAAGAGGCTTCTTGTTTTCCTCCGAATTATCCTTGAGATAAGCATCTATTGCAGCACTGTTATCGGCATTCAATATATCCGTAACCTGCTTTACGGTAGCATCATAGTCCATCTGCCAACCATAGTCACCGCCCGATACCTGAACAACACTGCCGGAATGTGTCTTGAAGTTTCTTGTCTTACCGACTGACTTGTACTTAAGACAGAACTTTTCAACCCAATCCTGCACTGCCTGTTGATTCAATACAGCGTTGTAGCTATCATCAAGATTGTACCAATCCTTGACATCCTGCGGTGTCAAAGAAATTTTTACGCTGTCCGTAAGCTTCCATGTTATCCAATGAAGTGCCACGGAATTATAGGCTTCACAAGTTTTGACAAGACTTTCATCATCCTGTCTTATCTCCGGTGCATAGAACATATCATCATAATCCTCAAGATTAATCTCGGATACGAGAATTGAAATTGCATTTTTAACAGCTTCTTCAAGTTTTTCGGTCTGTACCTTGTTACCCTCAACTTCGGGCTGAACCATAAAGTATCCCTTTTCATCGGAAAACTTTGCAACCGCATTCACGGGAGCAACAATGCTGTGCTCTGAACTGCCTGCAACAATTTCTGATTTTTCAAGAACATCCGCAAGCTTTTCTTCCGAATAGCTCACATCCGGCTCCATAACAAGATCCTGTGGTGAGAAAAATGAGAATATATAGAACGTTTCATGCTGTTTTTTGAAAGCATCATCTATATATTTTTCGGCATCCACTTCAAGATCTATATCATCCTTTAAAACTGTTGATACCATCTCATCCCTGCCTCTTATCGTAAGGCTGTAATTGTTATATGTTTCATCCAACTTCTGTTTCGTTTGTGAAAGCTCTTCGGCTGAAACATCCATATCATTCAAGGTTGTATTAAAATACCATTTATCCTTGAAATATATATGTCCCGCCACAACGCCTGCAATCACAAGAACCACAAGCACAGACAATATTGCCATTACAACGGCACCCGATTTTTTACTGTTTTTCTTACTCATTTTATTTTTTAATTCCGGCTGATTTTTACGCTTTGCGGGCGATTCGAATTCTTCATCATCCTCTTCAAACTCATCCTCATCGTCCTCATCGTATTCATCTTCGTCGCTGTCGTATTCCTCGTCATACGTTTCTTCTTCGTCATCATCCGAGTCCTCGTCAACATATTCCTCGTCCTCATAGGTGCTGACAAATTCATCATCCGTAACTTCTTCCGTTTCCGTTGAAATATCTTCAACATCATTTACTTCGGCATCAACTTCGTCCGGAGTTTTGGTTGTGTCTTTGGCGTTATTTATTATCGCCTCAACACTCTTCTTGCTTTTCTTGTTTCTTTTACTGCGTCGTCTTGGTGCAACATTTTCATTTGCTGAACTCATGATTCTTCTCCTTTTAAATACATCGCATAAATAAATCTAAAAAAAACACTACACAAAGCATATCATAACACAAAATTCAATGCTGTTCAAGACTAAAAATATATAAAATATAAATATTAATCATAGCACAATTGTGCAATACTATTCTATAGTTTAACAAAACCAAGAAAAACGGTAGGATTTTATAAAATTTACCCTGTTATTTTCCTTTTTTTGTCGTTTTAACAGGCACATCAATAACCATCTGATAAAGTTCAATCGGGTCACCGTCTGCTTCAGTCAATGCATAGTATATTGATTTTTTATCACTTGCAAGAAGTGGCTGTGAACTTGAAAGCTTACCGTTTATTGTAACAAAGCCATCCTTATCTGCTCTCTTAAGACCTTCAACAACCTTACCTTCTCCGTCAAGATAACCGTATTTTATCACGCTTGCCTCACCGTCTCTGTTTTCCTGCCACATAACAAGGAAAAGATTGTCACTGACCTTCACAAGTTTCTGGTAAAGTATGGTCACATCGTCATCATCGTCATAATCGGTGAGCCAATAGAGTGAAGTGTATTTTTCATTGAACTCTGATTTTGATTCGGTTGCCACAAACACATTTTTCTGTTTGGAATCGGAAAGCTTATTCTGTTCCACCGATGTACCCGTAACTATGCAATAGTTATCGGAGACCTCAAAACCACCGAGATCTATACCAAGGTCCTTACTGAGTGCACTGTTTTCAGCTTTCAAAACGGTAACCACACTCGGGTCTTCATTTTCACTGCCTATTTCCTCAGCTCTTAAATAAAGTCCTCTCGGTCTTGTATCGGAAAGTGCTGCACAAGCAATGCTGTTATCACTTATGTATGTAATAAGCTGTCCCATACCTGAATTTTTCTGTGCGGCTATATCCATATTACCCTCTGAGGTGATATCATAGCCAAGGAACGTGAGATCATCTATATTGAAACTCATAACTATGTTACAATCAAGGCTGGTGTTATTTTCGGGAAGTCTTAAACCCGTATCGCTTATCGTAAGAGTTTTGCCGTTCAATATCATCTGTGCTCTGCCCTTTGTGAAAGGTGTATCTATTCGGCAGTTTGTACCGCTCACGGTAACATTTTTTACACTATCGAAATTTGTGCTGTATTTTACAAGCTTATATGTTATGCTCTTGCTTACGCTGTCGCTGTTATCTCTTCCGTAGAGCACGTAATGACAGTTATTATAGTAGAAATAGCCGCCTATTTCATAATCATCGGTATAGAATCTGTTTGAATTTACAACGTTCAAATTCTTGTCCAATTCACGCACATAAAGCTCGTTATGCAAGTTTGCCACAACATAGCCGCCGCCCTGTCTGTTGAAAATATAGTTTTGACCCTTACCGCCGTCCATATCCTTACCTGTATCGTAAGTAACACTGAGATACTTGAGCATTGTTATATCATCACCGAAAACGCTGTTTCTGGAAGGCTTTTTCTTTGTTGTTTCCTCTTCTTCCTCATCATCCTCGTTTTCTTCGTCTTCGGTTTCTTCATCAATCACTTCTTCGGTTTCATCCTTAATATCTTCATCCTTCTGTTCGGCTTCAAGATATACGCTCTTTGTTGTTGCATCCCATATCGGGTCAAGACCGGTTACGTCTGCAAGCATAATAAGCGGCATATATGTATAGTTGTTCTTCACTGCCGAATAAGCCTCGTATGTTTTAGGCTCGCCGTTTATGGTAAGCACATTTGTACCCATCACATGAGTGATAACATCCTCACCCCTTGTGAATGTCATAGTGTTTGTGCTGCCGTCCCATTCAATACCCATACCGAGTGCCGTTGCCGTAGCACGAATAGGCACCATTGTTCTGTTATTCATAATGCAGGCATAGTCCGTTGCACCGAAATCAATAAGCTGATTATTGAGATATACCTTTACAACCGTATCCGTTGTCGCCTGTGAAGTTGTTGCTGTTGTTGCTGTTGTTGCTGTTTGGTTTGCCGTTACGGTTACAGGTGCCGTTACCACCGTTTCCGTTGTTGGCGTTGTTGCGGTTGTCGGTGCTGTTGTTGCAGCTTCCACGGTTGCAGGCACAGACTCCGCAGTTTCTTCCACTGTTGCCTGTGTTGTCACCTCATCACCGTATACACTCACAACAGAGGCTGCCATAACAGCCGAAATTGCAAAAACAGAAAATAATTTATTATATTTCATAATTTACCTCCGATTTATTTTGTATACTTTTTTACATTGTACCAAGTTATTGTACCATAAAATTACAATAATGTATATATAAAAACAACAATATTAATTATTTTTATATTTTATTTTATATTTATAACATTTTTTATCCTCTTACCTACAGTGCAATGCAATGCCATTGTGCCAATGGCATTGAGCACACCCTTTATAGTGTTAAAGGGCAGAAACACGGGCAGAAGCATACTTTTCACAACTTCCCTTTCAATACCCATATAAATAGGTGTTACAGCGTAGTTCATAAAAAGCATGAACACAACCATCACAGCGCAGCCAACCAAAAGACCGACTACCGCAGAAACGGTTGATTCCTTTCTTTTATAGATATATGTTGCCGTGCAGGCAAAAGCCGCTGTTGAAAGTACGTTCATTATCATACCTATGATGCCGGTATCACTCAGCGAAAACATCTGTATGAAACCTACGGCAAAAGCAATAATAAAGCACTCCAAAGGGCCGAATAAAAAGCCTCCCAGTGTTATTATTATATCCTTCACATCATATCTCAAAAACTGTGCCGTAGGCATAACGGGTATTCTCACAAAAAACAACGATACATAAGCAAGTGCCGTAAATAATCCCATAATTGCAATCTTTCTTGTGTCAAATCTTTTATTCATTAAAAATCCTTTCTTTCTCTGTTTCTTAATACTTCATAATTTCATCCAAAAACTTTTTGCCGTATTTTTTGAGCTTGTATTCACCCACACCGCTCACATTCAGCATTTCATCCTCTGTTCTAGGTTTTTTAACCGACATTTCCCTAAGCACGGCATCATTGAAAACAACGAAAGCGGGTAAATGTTCCTTTGCGGCTATATCCAATCTTACACGTTTGAGGGCGTTGAAAAGTTCACCGTCAAAATCACCGCTTTGTGTGTTTTTAGACTTTTTAGCCTTAACTTCTTCTTTGCGAAGCTTCATATTAATCTGTGCATCACCCTGCATAAAATACAATGCTTTCTCGGTGGTTTTGAGTATAGGATATTGTCCGTCGGTCTTTAAAAGATAGTCCTCTTTTTCAAGATAATCTATTATACTTCTTATTCTTTCAACACCCACTTGCATAAGTGCGGCATAGCTTGTTGTGTTATCAAGACCCATAGCCGTTATACGCTCGTTTTCATCACCGTGCAAAACAGCCGCCACCATTTTGGAGCCGTAACGCTCACCCAGTTCGTTTACACAGCTTATAATTCGTCTTGCCTCGGCTGTGACATTAACCTGTGTGAATTTACCCAAACAATTTGAGCATTTACCGCAGACATCGGCACTCTTTTCCCCGAAATAATTGAGCACAAAACCACGCAAGCACCTATCCGTGGTGCTGTAAAATGTCATTTGCCTTAATCTTTCATAGTCCTTTTTTCTTATATCGGCTATCTGCTTTTCAGTCAATTCCTCATTTTCATTGCCGTTTTCAATAAGAAATCTGTTAAGACGCACATCCTGTTTGCCGTATATCAATATGCAATCGGAATCAAGTCCGTCTCTGCCTGCCCTGCCTGCTTCCTGATAATAGGCTTCAATGCTTTTTGGCATATTGAAATGAATCACAAAACGCACATCCGATTTATCGATTCCCATACCAAAGGCATTTGTAGCCACCATAATACGCTTTCTGTCGTATATGAAATCGTCTTGATTTTTCTGTCTTTCCTCGGGTGAAAGTCCTGCGTGATAACGAGTTGCGGCATAGCCCATTTCATTAAGATTTTCGCACACCTCATTCACGTTCTTTTTTGTAAGACAGTAAATTATACCACACTTGTCCTTGTAATTTTTGAGTGTGGTATACAAATCAGCAAACTTGTTTTTTGAATTTATAACGCCGAAAAAAAGATTGCTTCTGTCAAAACCCGTTGTCAGCACAAACGGATTTTGCAATCCTATAAGCCTTACTATATCTTCCCTGACCTCATCGGTTGCCGTTGCGGTGAAAGCGGAGATTACGGGTCTTTGGGGCAGCAGTGATATAAACTCGGAAATTTTTGTGTAGCTCGGGCGGAAATCCTGCCCCCACTGTGAAACACAGTGTGCCTCGTCAATACTGACCATTGATATATTCGCATTTACGGCAAAGTTTATAAAACTGTCAGTGAGCAATCTTTCGGGTGCAACGTATATAATCTTGTAGACACCGTTGCAAGCGTTTCTCATAGCCTTTGCACACTGCCCCGCTGTTAGCGAACTGTTTATGTATGCGCCCCTCACACCTGCCTGCACAAGGGCATTCACTTGGTCTTTCATAAGGGAGATAAGCGGCGAAACAACAATTGTTATGCCATCCATAACAAGGGCAGGCACTTGATAACAAAGTGATTTGCCCGCACCCGTTGGCATTATTCCCAAAACGTCCCTGCCCGAAAGCAAGTTATCCACTATATCTTCCTGTCCGTTGCGAAAACTGTCATATCCGAAATATTTTTTAAGTATAGTATATTTATCCATATCGACCTCGACCGATTCTTATACGTATTTTTTACAATTTATTTTAACACATTAAACCGAATTTTGCAATATAAAAAGCCCTCATATCAAGTGATACAAGGGCATAAGATTTATTTTTTGTAACAAGCGAATATTTTTTCCGTAAACTTATTTTCAAACTTAGGTGTCACAAAGCTCACAACAGGCACTATAACCATACCGCCGAGCATAGCGAATGCACCTGCATTTATAGGTGAAGCAAATTTAAGATACATATTTGCAACCGTGAAACCCACACCGTATATGAAGCACACCCAAACCGAAAGCTTTGTTGTGCCCTTCCAGTAAAGTCCGTATAAAAACGGAGCAAGGAAAGCACCTGCAAGAGCGCCCCAGCTTATACCCATAAGCTGAGCTATGAACGTAGGTGGGTCAAGTGCTATAATAACGGAAACAACTATAAAGAACACAATAAGTGCCCTCATAAGCACAAGCTGTGTTTTATCCTTCATCTTATCCTTTAATATCATAGGCTTTATGAAATCCAGAGTAAGAGTTGAACTGGACGTGAGCACAAGTGATGAAAGTGTACTCATTGATGCTGAGAGCACAAGCATAATAACCACCGCAATGAGCACATCGGGAAGAGCCGTTGCCAAAACGTGAGGTATTATGGCATCGTAAGCCATAGTGCCGTCCGCCTTAAGAAGTGACGGATCATCAAAAAGTCTACCGAATCCACCCAAGAAGTAGCAACCGCCCGATACTATAACAGCAAATACGGTTGAAACAACAGTACCTATTTTTATGGACTTTTCATCCTTTATGGCATAAAACTTATGTATCATTTGAGGAAGTCCCCATGTTCCGAGTGAAGTAAGAATTACAACACCCAAAAGTCCCCAAGGGTCGGGACCGAAAAGTGAAGCAAAAGCACCGTTAATCACAATTTGACCATCGGGCAATGTTACGGGTACTTCCGCCATGGATGCAACAGCTGCGGAAAGTCCGCCTTGATGGTTAAGCACAGCCGCAATAATGAGCACAATACCCACAAGCATAATGCACCCCTGTATGAAATCGTTTATAGCCGTTGCCATATAACCGCCTACGATTACGTAAACTGCCGTGAGCACAGCCATAGCGATTACACACCAAACATAAGGAATGTTGAAAGCCATTTCAAAAAGCCTTGAAAGACCGTTGTAAACCGATGCCGTATACGGAATAAGGAAGATGAAAACTATAGCTGATGCCGCAACTTTGAGCGCACTGCTGTCAAATCTTTTGCCGAAAAATGACGGCATTGTGACAACGTCCAAATGATGTGTCATAACTCTTGTGCGCCTTGCAAGCACAAGCCAAGCTATAAGGCTGCCTATAACCGCATTGCCTATACCAATCCATGTGCTTGACATACCGTATTTCCAACCGAACTGACCTGCATAGCCGACGAACACAACTGCGGAAAAATACGATGTGCCGTAGGCAAATGCCGTGAGCCAAGGGCCTACGGAACGTCCGCCCAAAACAAACGAGTTTACATCGGTGGCATTTCTTCGTGAATATATGCCCACCCCGATCATAATGCAAAAAAACAAGAGCACCAATAAAATCTTTGTTACCATGAATCAATCCTCCTATGTTTTATTACTTTAAACTGTAGCACTTTAAAGTGTTAAATTTTACTTATTATACAACATATTCACCAAAATTGTCAATATATTTTTGTAATATTTGACGTTTTTGTAAGAAGTGTATATACTTTTGTTATATTTTATGGTATAATTACACAAAACAAATTTACTTAGATAATAAGGAGCGATATTTTATGATTTGGGCAAAGGAAGAAACATTATCCAGACAGGAAATTGAAGAAATTCAGCTTGCCAAACTGAAAGAAACAGTAAAGCGTGTTTATGAAAATCTGCCTGCTTACAGGGCAAAAATGGATGCTGTGGGCGTTAAACCCGAGCACATCAAAACACTTGCGGATATAAAATATATGCCGTTTATAACAAAACAGGATATGCGTGACCAGTACCCTTTCGGCTGGTTTGCAGTGCCTAAAAAGGACGTTGTGCGTATACACGCCTCATCGGGCACAACAGGCAAACCCACCGTTGTCGGCTACACAAAGCGTGACCTTGATACTTGGGCTGAATGTGTGGCAAGACTTGCCTGTGCGGGCGGTGCATCAAATGAAAGCGTTGCACAGATATGTTTCGGCTACGGTATGTTCACAGGTGCACTCGGCTTGCACTACGGACTTGAAAAAGTCGGTGCGGCCATAATACCCTCATCCACAGGCAATACTCAAAAACAGCTTATGTATATGAAAGATTTCGGCACAAACCTGCTTGTTGCAACACCGTCTTATGCTCTGCGTATTGCGGAAGTTGCCATGGAAATGGGACTTAACCCAAGAAAAGACCTCAATTTGAAAGTAGGTCTTTTCGGCAGTGAAATGCTCACTGATGCCATGCGTGCGGAAGTTAAGAAAGTTTACGGTGACCAAATAACGGTGACATCAAATTACGGCATGAGTGAACTCGGCGGCCCCGGTGTTTCCGGCGAATGTGAATATCTCACAGGTATGCACATAAACGAGGATCACTTCCTCTGCGAGGTTATAGACCCGAAAACGGGCGAGGTACTGCCACCGGGTGAAAAGGGTGAACTTGTTGTAACCTGCCTTGATAAGGAGGCACAGCCACTCATAAGATACAGAACAAGAGATATCACAAGACTTATATACGAGCCTTGCAAGTGCGGAAGAACAACCGCCAGAATGGAAAATTTGAGCGGAAGAACAGACGATATGCTCAAAATAAGAGGTGTAAACGTATTCCCAAGTCAAATTGAAGAGGTTCTTTTGAGCATTGACGAAATAGGTCCTCACTACGAAATCATAGTTGAAAAGGTAGGTCATACAGACAAGCTCACAATAAGAGTAGAGCTTGCACCCGAAAAGATGACAGACGATTATCAGCAGATTGAAAAGATAACAAAGACAATAAACGGTAAACTCAAAATTATGCTTGGACTTGACACAATAGTCAAGCTTGAATCCCCGAACACACTTCAAAGATTCGAGGGCAAGGCAAAGAGAGTTACGGATTTGAGAAATAAACAGTAAGGAAGGTAATACAATATGTCCGAGAAAAAAATTATGCTTGGCAATGCCGCCATCGCCAGAGGTGCGTATGAAGCAGGTGTGAAAGTGTCTGCGGCATACCCCGGCACACCAAGTACGGAAATAAGTGAAAACATAGTTAAATATGATGAAATATATGCAGAGTGGTCACCCAATGAAAAGGTTGCAACCGAGGTTGCCATAGGTGCCTCACAGGCAGGTGTGCGTGCACTTGCCTCAATGAAGCACGTAGGCTTGAATGTTGCCTCCGACCCACTCTATTCAATATCCTACGGCGGAGTAAACGGCGGTCTTGTGCTTGTTGCAGCCGATGACCCCGGTCTTTACAGCTCACAGAACGAGCAGGATACAAGAATGATAGGCAGAGCCGCAATGGTTCCCGTTATAGAGCCATCCGACAGCGACGAGGCAAGACGCTTTATGAAATACGCTTATGAAATAAGCGAAAAATACGATACTCCCGTAATTGTGCGTACCACAACAAGGCTTGCACATTCACAAGGTGTTGTCACACTTGAAGAGCGTGAAGAAATCGAAGATAAGCCTTATGTAAAGAATATAGCAAAAAATGTTCTTTTGCCTGCAAATGCACAAAAAAGACACATCATTGTTGAACAACAGCTTAAGGCACTTGCGCTTGATGCCTGTGATATGCCGCTCAACAGCGTAACCTACGGCGATAAGTCAATAGGTATAATCACAAGCGGTATCGCATACCAGTATGTGAGTGAAGTTCTCCCAAACGCTTCAATATTGAAGCTTGGACTTGTGAACCCTCTCCCACGCAAATTGATTGAAGAATTTGCATCAAAGGTTGATAAGCTTTACATAGTTGAGGAGCTTGAACCCGTAATCGAAGAACAGGTTAAAAGTTGGGGCATAGATTGCATAGGCAAGGAAATATTTACCGTTCAGGGCGAATACAGTGCAAATATGCTCCGTGAAAGACTTTTGGGACAAAAGCTTGAAATTGCAAAGCCTTTTGAAGCACCTCCACGTCCGCCTATACTCTGTCCGGGTTGCCCTCACAGAAGTGTGTATTCCGTACTCAAAAAGCTCAATATGCACGCCGCAGGCGATATAGGTTGCTACACCCTCGGCGCTGTTGCACCTCTCAATGTTATGGACACAAATGTATGTATGGGTGCAAGCATAAGCACATTGCATGGTATGGAAAAGGCAAGAGGCAGTGAGTATGTGCGTGATTGGGTTGCGGTTATAGGTGATTCCACCTTCCTTCATACCGGTGTAAACTCACTTATGAATATGGTATACAACAAGGCTACGGGCACTGTTATGATACTCGATAACTCCACAACGGGTATGACAGGTCATCAAGACCACCCCGCAACGGGCAAAACACTCAAAGGCGAAACAACCTATGCCATAAACATATACAACCTTTGCAAGGCCATGGGCATTGAACACGTATACGAAGTAAATGCTTTTGACATAGCCGAGCTTGAAAAGGTAATTAAACGTGAAACGGCAAGGGAAGAGGTTTCCGTAATCATAACAAAGTCACCCTGTGCACTTTTAAAGGGTGTGAAGTTTGAATATAAGTGCAAGGCTGTAAGCGAAAAATGTAAAAAGTGCGGTATGTGCTTGAAGCCGGGTTGCCCCGCAATGACCAAAAATGCCGACGGCACTATATCAATAGACGATACAATGTGCAACGGTTGCGGACTTTGTATGCAACTTTGCAAATTTGATGCAATAAACAAAGTAAAGGCAGGTAAGTGATATGGCTGATGTAAAAAATATAATGATTGTTGGTGTGGGCGGTCAAGGCACACTTTTGACAAGCCGTATTTTGGGCGGTGTTATAACAACGGCAGGCTATGACGTAAAACTCTCCGAGGTTCACGGTATGGCACAACGTGGCGGCAGTGTTGTTACCTTTGTAAGATACGGCACTAAGGTTGCAGAGCCTATTGTGGAAGAGGGACAAGCCGATGTGCTCATTGCCTTTGAAAAATTGGAGGCTATGCGCTACGCTCACTTCCTCAAAAAAGACGGCGTAATAATAGTAAACGACCAGAGGATAGACCCAATGTCCGTTGTGACGGGTGCGGCAACCTATCCCGAAAACATAATTGAAACACTCAAAAAGGACCACAAGGTTATATCCTGTGATGCCATGGCTGAAGCTAAAAAATACGGCAATCCAAAGGTATTTAATGTTATAATAATTGGTGTTGCCGCAAGACAGATGAACTTTGAAAAGGATGAATGGTTCAAAGTAATTGAAAACACTGTGCCACCTAAAACTGTTGATGTGAACAAGGCGGCATTTGAAACGGGTTGGATAATAGGAGGGATGATTTAATGTTTATAAAACAGCTTTCTATATTTATCGAAAACAGGTCGGGCAGACTGACGGAAGTCACAAAGGTACTTGCCGAAAGCGATATCAATATTGTCTGCGTTTCACTTGCAGACACAGCGGAATTCGGCGTTTTCAGGCTTATAGTGTCAAATCCGAAAACAGCAAAGGAAATCCTAACCGAAAAGGGCTTTTCAGCAACTCTCACAGATGTTATAGGTGTGAAGCTGCCCCATCACTTCGGCACACTCAATAAAATGTCCGAAGCAATAAGGGATGCGGGACTTAGCATATCATATATGTATGCCCTCAATTCCGGTACGGAAAATGCGGCAATAATAATAAAAACTTCGGACAACGAAAAGGCAAAGCAAGCTGTAACCTCTGCAGGTTTGGAGCTTGTGAGTTCCGTTGAGGCATATAATTTATAATGGGGTGGTGTGAATATGATAATTGATTTTCACACTCATACCTTCCCCGATAAAATTGCCGAAAATGCAATATCCGCACTTGAAAAAAGTGCTGGTATACCTGCTTTTACGGACGGCACGGCGGACGGACTTATATCTTCAATGCAGGATAGCGGAGTTGACCTCTCCGTTGTTATGCCCGTTGTAACAAATCCCGAAAAGACGGAAAAAATAAACCGGTCTGCCGAAATACTCACACATACAAAAGAAGGCATAATATCATTCGGCGGTGTTCACCCCTTGAACGAGAATTACAAACAGATACTCAAAGATGTTTGTTCAATGGGGCTTAAGGGCATAAAGCTCCACCCCGAATTTCAGTATACGGATTTTGACGATATATCCTATCTGCGTATAATTGACTATGCGGAGGAACTTGGGCTTATTACCCTCACCCATGCAGGGTTTGACGGCAGCTTTCCGGGGTCAAAACGATGCTATACAAAAAACATACTTGCGGTGCTTGAACAGGTGCACCCGAAACACCTTGTGCTTGCCCACATGGGCGGGCACAGTATGTGGGACGATGTGAAAAAATACATAGCAGGTGCGGATGTCTACCTTGACACAGCCCTTTCTTTCGGCCGTAAACAAAACGTACCAAACCTGCTTTCAAGTGATGATTTCACCACACTTGCCACATTGCACGGCACGGATAAAATTCTTTTTGCCACAGACTCACCTTGGAGCGAACAAAAGGAAATGGTTAATTTTGTTAAAATCACATCACTTACGGACGAGCAAAAAGCCGATATACTCGGTAACAATGCTCTGAAATTGTTAAAGTAAAGCAGGAAACAAAAAGGATGATGAGAATGGAATATTGTAAAAAATGCGGAAGTGTAATTTCTTCCGAGGATACGTTTTGCAGAAAATGCGGTTCTAAAATCGACCGACGAAATATAACCGTCCATGCCGTTGCGAACGCAAACGGCAATCCCGTGCAATCACACAACAGTGGCAAGGGTGTCATAATTGCAATAAGCATAGTTTGTGGCTGCATTATTTTAGCAGGGGCGGCAACATTTGCCTTAATCGGCAGTTCAAACACCCAAAACGTAAATCAAGGTGACGAATATTTCCAAAACAAAGAATATGCCGAAGCCGCCGACTGTTATAAAAAGGTAAACAGCCTAAGCGGAAAATACACATATTCCAAGGACAGAGTAGAACTTATAAACAAATCACTTGACACATACAATCAAGCACAGGCGGCTTTGGACGAGAAAAATTATTCAGCCGCATTGCAGATTGCAAACAAAGCTATACAAGATTATCCGGATATAACCGGTTTTCAGGATATAATCACACAGGCAAATGCAGGCCTTACTTCAAGCATAACAGACAACATAACAAACCTTTACAACAGCGGTGACTATGCTGCGGCAAGCACGGCAATAAAGGCATTGGATGGAAGTCTTATGAATTCCGAGATTGAAAATATCAAAAACTTGATACAAGGGACCGTGGATGCAAAAGTAAACAGTGCTCAAAGTTCATTGAACAGTAAGGACTATACCTCCGCAGAAAATGCGGCAAATGAAGCACTTGCCATAGACCCCGACAATACAGCGGCTAAAAACATAATTGCGACTGTTTCGGCTAAGCGTTCCGCAAGAGCAGACTATATATCAAAGCTCAAAAGCACAATACAAAGTGTAGGTTTAGGCTATAAAATATATGATATTGACAAAGACGGAATAAGTGATATTGTATTTTCATCACAGTGTGACGGTGGTGGTATGACATATCAGCTTTATGTGTATGAAAATGGGAACTTTAGAAAAATAGATAGTGTGTATGAAAATGGAACTTTTTCAAAATTAGATGATTTTTATAGTAATGACTATATTTTTGCAAGCAAGAAAAATGGTTTTTATATTGTATCACGTGATTGTTTTGTCACATACTACAAATACGAATACAGAAACGGTTCGCTTGTAGAAAATCCAAACGAAGAAGTATCTATGGGTTCAGATGCTTTCTTTGTAGACGGAAAAATGGTAAGTAAACAGGTTGCCGAAAATAATGCAAAAATTATAGAGGGCAATGCAATGACCTTCACAAGTCCGTCAAATCTTTCAGCTGCGGACTCAGCATCATTTCCAAACTGATTAAATCAAAAACAGAGGTGGAGCGATTAACTTCACCTCTGTTTTTACGTTCATTTTCAATATCCACGGCACAGATATTTCCCATTTTCACACCATGCACCGCACTTTATTCACAGCAAATCCAAACACATTCACCATAAGTGCAAGCAAAACAAGTATAACAATATCTCCTTTTAATGCCGTCATATACCAACTTGTCGGAAAAATCCAACCTACTATATCCATATACGGCAAAAGCTTGCCCACATCAAACACCACGCCCGAAAACAGTATTGCTCCAAAGACAAGCACGGGCAGTGCCCCGCAAAGCATACTCCTGCTTTGCATCGCCCTCAAAACATTGGCATAACCCGCAACCGCAATTGCATACACAAATATAATAATCAAAGACTTAACATCAAAGCCGTACACAACCACCGTCACAATCTCGGCCACGGCGGACATAACAAACGCAGAGGAGAGCACACACTCAAAATTTCCCTTTGTTATGCCTTTCTTCTCATCAGAAATAGCCATAATAGAACCCAACACACCGCCAAGCAAAACATATACGGCAAGTAGCCCCATAAATATACGCTGACCGCTGTTATTTGCCGTTTCCGTGCTTTTTTCGCCATCCAGTGTGGTTATCTCCGCTCTGAACACGGCATCACCGTTTTTATATTTATCGTAAATATTTGATATATCCTTGTTTATGCCTATATCATCGGCGTAACTTTGTGCAATCACACCACAGTATGTATCGGAAACAGCCGCCATTATAAACTCGTCCAAAACGGAATCCAAAACCGTTGAAGACGACTTCACACAGGTGATTGACTTTTTCAGCCTGTCCTCATCCTTATTTTCAAAAGCCTTTTCAAATCTGTCACCGAATATGTAGCCGCACTGCACATCGCCCGAAGCCACAAGCGACCTCACCTCGTCCTCATTTGAACAAAGCACATATTCCACACTGCTATCACCGTCGATTAGACCTGTGGCAACATTCTTTGCATTTTCCCCACAGGGAAGAAGTGCCACGCTCACAACAGACGGGCTGACACGATAACAAATCACAAAACAAGCCGCCAACACGGGCAAAAGCAAAACCGCAATGATATACAGCGGATTTTTGAGTAACCTCTTTGTATGAATTAAAAAACGGGTTATAAACATAATTTTCACTCCGTAATCATCAATATTTATATCACCATTATACTATAACGCTTTCTCTTTGTAAATAAAAATACAATATTTACACACAACAAAACAGGTGGCATCGCATAAGCAACACCACCATACAAAAATCAAATATAAACAAAATCTTCCACAAGTGCCTGATTTTCAAGCAAATACACAGTATCCTCGGATGTGACAAACATTCTGTAAATAAGAACGTCCACCTTTTCACCCACTGTGATAGGTGCTTCATCAAGTCCTCTCTTTGCGGTGAGAATGTTATCATTCACCTTCACGGTGATTTCCGTTCTGTCACCTCTGAAAGCAACTCTTTCCACAATGCCTTCACTTGCTGAGGTCTTGTAGCGCTGAACTTCATTTTTCTTGCTCACTTTCACAAACTCGGGGCGCACAATTGCACTATCTGCATTTTCAACCGGACTGAAAGTGTTAAACCTCATATAGTCGGTTATAAATGAAGTCTGCCCGAAGAATGATGCCGTAAATGCCGTTTGAGGGTTCTGATAGATTTCGTAAGGCGTACCCTTTTGCTCTACTCTACCCTTGTTTGTTATTATTATCTCATCGGCAACCTCGATTGCCTCATCTTGGTCATGGGTAACAAATATACTTGTGACACCAAGCTTTTGTATCATATCTTTAAGCCAACTTCTAAG
Organism: uncultured Lachnospiraceae bacterium; assembly: GCA_964624605.1. GTDB lineage: Bacteria > Bacillota > Clostridia > Lachnospirales > CAG-274 > CAZUXS01. The sequence continues at coordinate 26,161 of CAZUXS010000002.1, forward strand.
CTCCTGTCTTACCTTTGCATCGATTGCCGCAAAAGGTTCATCCAAAAGTAAAAGTTGAGGATTTGGTGCAAGCGCTCTCGCAAAAGCAACTCTCTGTCTTTGACCACCCGATAACTGACTTGGATATCTCTTTTCAAGTCCCTTAAGACCTATAAGCTCCACAAGTTCGTGCACTCTTGCATCTATTTTCTTTTTTTCAACTTTCTGAACTCTGAGACCGAAAGCTATGTTTTCGTATACCGTCATATATTTGAAAAGCGCATAATTTTGGAATACAAAGCCAATGCCACGCTTGCTTGCGGGGAGGTTATTCACAACCTTGCCGTCAATTACAATCTCACCGCTATCCGGTGTTTCAAGACCTGCAATCATTCTCAATATTGTCGTTTTACCGCTGCCGCTCGGACCTAAAAGAGCAACAAGCTTTCCCTTTTCAATACCGAAGCTGACATTTCTTGATGCCTTGTAATCACCGTAATTTTTATTGATATTCTTAAGCTCTACATACATACTTACTTCTCATCTCCTTGCTTTCCCCTATATTCAACAACACTTCTTATAACAAGTATAAGCACCGCCATCATAACAAGTATTGATGATACGGCGAATGCGGGAACATACTTAAATTCATTAAACAAAATCTCCACGTGCAAAGGAAGTGTGTTTGTTCTTCCTCTCAAATGTCCGGAAAGTACGGAAACCGCACCGAACTCACCCATTGCTCTTGCCGCACAAAGCACAACACCGTAAAGGAATGCCCACTTTATATGCGGAAATGTAACCTTTGAAAATATAGTCCAGCCTTTTGCACCCATGAGTGCGGCTGCTTCCTCTTCGTCCGTACCCTGCACTTCCAAAACGGGTATAAGCTCTCTTGAAATAAAAGGAAAGGTTACAAACACGGTTGCAAGTATAATACCCGGCACGGCAAATACAATTTTCACACCCATATTTTGAAGATAGGGATATATAAAACTCTGTCTGCCAAACGTAAGCACAAATATCAAACCTGCAATGATAGGTGAAACCGTAACCGGCACATCAATCAAGGTTGTAAGCAATTTTTTGCCCTTAAAATCAAATTTCGTAACCGCCCATGCCGCAAACAAACCGAATATTGTGTTGAACACAACCGCAAATAAGGTAGCCTCCAATGTAAGCAATATGGCATGAACCGTATATTTATCCGTGACAGCCTGTTTATAGACTTCAATACCCTGTTTGAACGCCTCTGTAAAAACAGTGTAAAGAGGGAGCACCAAAAACAGAAATGCAAAAATCACGCTGACGGATATAAGAAAATATTTTGTAAAGCCGCCTTTCTTTTTCTGCATATTAATCCCCCTTAGCTATCTTAGAATTTCTTGCTTGCACAAGATTTACCAAAAACAATATCGTAAATGCGATTATAAGCATAACAAGTGCTATCGCAGTTGCACTTTCATAATCAAATTCCTGCAACTCACTCATGATAATGAGCGGTGTTATCTCCGTTTCAAACGGCTTGTTACCTGCTATGAAAACAACACTACCGTACTCGCCGAGGCATCTGCCAAAGGCAAGACCGAAACCCGTGACTGCGGCAGGCAAAAGCTCCGGCAGAATAACTCTGCGGAAAATAGTGAACCTGCTTGCACCCATAACATCAGCCGCCTCTTCAAGAGAAGGATCAAGTTTTTCCAAAACCGGCTGAACGGCACGCACAACAAAAGGTATACCTATGAATATGAGTGCCACTATAATACCTGCCCTTGTGTAGGCAATTTTGATACCGAAGTTATCGGCAAAAAACTTACCTATCAAGCCACCGTCGGAAGTAAGTGATGTAAGGGATATACCCGCAACAGCTGTCGGCAGTGCAAACGGCAATTCTATCATACCATCAAGCACTCTCTTGAACGGAAAATCGTATCTTACAAGCACCCAAGCCAATATTATACCCATAACGGCATTTATAACAGAGGCAACGAAGGCGGTGAATATACTCACCCTGAAACTTGCAAGCACTCTTTCACGCGTGATTACATCTATAATCTCCGCAAATGACAGCCTTGCCGTGTACACAACAAGCGAAGCAAGCGGAATTATAACCACCAAGCTGAGCATTGTAAGCGTTACGCCCATTGATAAGCCGAAACCGGGTATTACTCTTTTATTTTTATTTTTCATAACATCACCCTATTTTTCATATATTTTGTCAAAAACTCCGCCATCTGTGAAATGCTTTTCCTGTGCTTCATCCCAACCGCCGAAATCCTGTATGGTGACAAGCTCCGTTTGCTTGAACACATCTGAATATTCAGCCAATATATCGGGATTTGTGGGACGATAATAATTTTCTGCCGCTATCCTCTGCGCCTCATCGGTATAAAGATAGCTGAGATATTCCGTTGCAACCTCCCTTGTGCCACGTCTGTCCACGACAGAGTCCACAACCGCAACGGATGGCTGTGCGAGTATGCTCACACTGGGTGTCACTATCTCATAATCATCGGGGTTATCAAGCATTGAAAGATATGCTTCATTCTCCCAAGCAATCAACACATCGCCCTGCTTATTTTCAACAAAGCTTGTTGTTGCGCCCCTTGCACCGGAATCCAGCACAAGCACATTTTGATACAACTTCCTCATAAAGTCCTCTGTCTTTTCCTCATCACCTTCAAACTTCTTGTTTGCATAAGCCCAAGCCGCAAAATAATTCCATCTTGCACCGCCCGAAGTTTTCGGGTTTGGAGTTATAACGCCAACATCCTCCTTAACAAGGTCATCCCAATCATGTATATCCTTTGGATTATCCTTTCTCACAAGGAAAACTATGGTTGACGTGTACGGAGCACTGTCCTTATCAAACTCGTTTATCCATCCTTCATCGATGAGACCTGCTTTTTGTATTGCCTCTATATCATATTCAAGGGCAAGTGTAACAACATCGGCATCAAGACCGTTTGCCACCTCAAGTGACTGCTTACCGCTGCCGCCGTGTGACTGTATAACCTCAACGTCCTGACCTGTTTTTTCCTTCCAATGCTCGGCGAAAATCTTATTATATTCGGTATAAAATTCTCTTGTAGGGTCGTATGACACATTTACTATTGAAACAGAGTCCTCCGTATTTGTATTTCCGCAACCCGTGAGCGCCGTAACCGACAAAACAAGGGATAAACATAAAGCTAATATTTTATTTTTCAACATTTTTACCTCTTTCTGCAAATAAAACAATTCACACACATTTCAGAGTTTTCCTATATTTCCTACTTATTTGGTGTGAATAGTATGCTATAATGATACAACTATTTTCCGCTTTTGTCAATATATTTTTTATTATTTTGGTAATTTATTTATAATCCGACAAAGTCATATAAGTAAACTAAATCATTATTTTATCATTTATCAGTTTTTATCATATAAACAATAGAATTCAGATAAAAAGATAATTATACGAACAACAATTATTACAATTACAAACGGGATTGGTGAATTTTTTTCCAATCCCGTTTAAGTTTGATTGACACAATTTTTAACCTTATGAAAGCAGGCACCTCATCTCATCTATGATATTGTGCATACTCTCTCTGTCCTCAACCGCATTTATTCTCACACGCATTTCGGCGCAGTGTGGGATACCCTTTATGTACCAGCCTATGTGCTTACGCATTTCTCTCACGCCTATATACTCGCCCTTGTAATCGGCAAGCATATCAAGATGCTTTGATGCCATATTAAGCCTTTCCTCCCACGTTGGTTTTGGCAGAAGTTCTCCCGTTTCCAAATAGTGAGCTGTTCTTTTGAATATGAAAGGATTGCCCTGTGCCGCCCTGCCTATCATAACCGCATCGCAACCCGTGTGATCAATCATACGCTTTGCATCCTCGGGCTCAACAATATCGCCGTTGCCTATGAGCGGGATATTATTCAAGGCTCTTTTAACGTCCCTTATTATATCCCAATCAGCCTTGCCGCTGTAATATTGCTCCCTTGTTCTTCCGTGCACAGTTACCGCAGCCGCACCGTTCTTTTCCGCAATTTTTGCAATTTCCACCGCATTTATATTGGAATTGTTAAAGCCTTTTCTGAATTTCACCGTTACCGGTTTGTCGGAATTTTCACTCACGGAGGCTATAACATCGCCCACCAATTCGGGCTTTAAAGTGAGCGCAGAGCCCTCACCGTTGCGTACTATCTTGGGTGCGGGGCAACCCATATTTATATCAATTATGTCTATATCCTTGAAATCATTCAATCTTTTTGCCATTTCACCCATAACCACGGGGTCGGAGCCGAAAATTTGAATTGCGGTGGGTCTTTCACCATCATCAACTTCCAAAAGCTGATGAGTGTTTCTGTTGTTATATGCCATACCCTTGGCACTCACCATTTCGGAATACACAAGCCCGCAATCCATTTCCTTGCACAAAAGTCTGAAAACTTTATCCGTAATACCTGCCATAGGTGCAAGAAAAACATTGTTTTTTGTTTCAACATTACCGATTTTCATATACTACCTCAATTCCAAAGTTGAAACCCTGAGTCCGCTCTCATCTATAATAAGTATACCGTAGCTGTAACGGCTGCCGCCTCTCGGCTGTGAAAGACTACCGGGGTTCATTATCACCATGTCACCGTCATATTCAACAAGCGGCACATGGGTGTGTCCGTAAAGACAGCAATCGGCTTTCACCTCTCTGCCTCTTAAGGAAAGCCTGTAAATTCCGCTGTTCACGCCGTAATTATGACCGTGGGTGATGAATATTCTCTTGCCTTCTATATTCAAAACGGCTTCCTCCTTTGCGGAGGTATCACCCCAATCACAGTTGCCCAGCACATTATAAACAGGCAAATCGGGAAATCTGTGCCTTATGAGTGCAACATCGTCCGCAACATCACCGAGGTGAATTATGCCGTCAATCATATCATAAATATCATTTATAACCTTATACACATTAGCAAGTGACCTATGTGTGTCACTTATAACAAGCAATCTCATAAAGCGTCCTCCCGTATATTATTTAGTCAATATTTCAACGCCGTCCTCCGTAACAAGCACGGTATGTTCCCACTGTGCTGAAAGACTGCCGTCACGAGTTCTTACAGTCCAATCGTCTATCTTATCAACATCACATTCAAAGCTACCCGCATTTATCATAGGCTCAACAGTGAATACCATACCCGGCACCATTATCATAGACTTTCTTGATGACCTGTAGTGATTTACAATAGGGTCGTTGTGGAAATCAAGACCTACACCGTGGCCGCAAAGTGCCCTTATAATGCCGTAATTATACTTATCTGTAATTTCATTTATTGTATTACCTATTGTTGCAACAGGCTGATAAGGCTTAACTGCATCTATACCTGCATACATACACTCCTTTGTGACTTCAACAAGCTGCTTCGCCTCGTCACTTACCTTACCTATCATATACATTCTGCTCATATCGGAATAATAGCCGTTGAGTATTGTGGTGATATCCACGTTCATAATATCACCCTCTTTAAGTACGGTTTTGCTATCGGGAATACCGTGGCAAACAACGTTGTTAAGAGATGTACAGCAGTGCTTCGGAAAGCCCTCGTAATGATAAGGTGCGCAAATACCGCCTGCTTCCTTTGTGAGTTTTGCAACCAAATCGTCTATTTCCTGAGTTGTTATGCCCTCTTTTATTACTTTGTCAAGCTCATCCATGATGGCAACGGAAACCTTTGCACTCTCTCTTATGCCCTCAATCTGTTCGGGTGAAAGTATAAGACCTCTAACGGGTATAGGATAACCCTGCTTTACAAAATCTTTCAAATTGCTTTCATCGCTTGCTTCGTGACAAGTTTTATACTTTCTTCCACTGCCACACCAACACTTTTCATTTCTGCCTATTTTAAACATTTTTTATTTACCTCATTTCTGTAATAATCGGTTACGGTTTTATATTTATCCTCGCTAAGAGCCGCCCTGCCCTTATCCGTCATAATATATTCGCCTCTGCCGATTCTTTCAAACCATTCATAGTGGTTTGACCTTATAACATTTACAATTTCTTTTTTTATTATCCTCGTTTTGAGAATTTCGTTACTTTCCATATAGCAAAGTGCCGCCAAAGAATTTTCCTTATACAGTGTCATAAGCTCGGTTTTGTTTATGCCGCCTGTGTTGTCGGCAAATCTTTCGCACACCTCTTCGGCTATCTTCTTTCTTGTTCGCACCCGCTTTTTTGTGGGGTTCTCGCTATTATCTCCCGATGTGAGCACAATTTGCGCAATTTCCGTTTCGGGTGACACCGTAACAAGCCCCGCGCCTATCTTTTTCAAAAGCTCAAGCATTGATTTTGTGTGCTTTGCCCTGAATGACTTGGGTGTGGGAATCACCGCATAAACCGCGGGTGCAAGCTTTTTTCTTTCCATAAGCTGATACACCAACTTTAAGTTAAAGCTTTTTTTCAGCTCGCACAAAACAAGTTCTTCACCCTTTACGGCCGCCACATCACAACCTTGCACTTCGCCTTTTACCGTGTAGCCGTTATCTTCAAACAGCTTTTTGACAGGCTCATACAAGTCACTTTCGTGTTCAATCATCATTACCACCCATATATTTTTCAATATCATCGGCAGTTCTTATAATATCCTTTGAAAGCACTTCACAGCCGTTTTTAAGCACAAGTACATCGTCCTCTATTCTTATGCCTATGTTTTCTTCCTCTATGTACAGCCCCGGTTCAACCGTGAGCACCATACCCTCACGCAGCAAACCCTCGTTATGTCTGCCCACATCGTGAGTTTCAAGTCCCAAAAGATGGCTGACACCGTGATAGTAATACTTTGAAACCTCGCTGTCGTTTTTGATAAGACCTATCTTCTTAAGCTCTTCGGCATAGTATTTTTTAAGTATCTCATTGAGGGAGGCAAACTCCACACCGTCACGTATGGTATCTATAATGAGGTCGTGTCCGCCCAAAACTATGTCATATATCTGCCTTTGACGAGGTGTAAACTTTCCGTTCACGGGGAAAGTCCTTGTGATATCGCCGTTATAGTAATTCCACTGTGCACCCACATCGCAGAGCACAAGTGAACCATCCTCCATTATACTATCATTGTCGGAATAATGCAACACGGTACCGTTTTTTCCGCTTGCGACAATGGACTTAAATGCAAAATCTCTCACGCCTGCTTTTTTGAGCTCGAAATCAAAATATGCTTCCGCTTGATATTCGTACATACCGGGAGCTGCATTTTTATACATAGCATATACACCGTTTTTTGTGATATCTATGGCACGTCTTATTTCATCAACCTCGCAAGGTTCTTTTATCATCCTCAGTTCAGCCATAACAAAATGCAGATTCTCTATATTTATATAGGGATAATTTTTTCTTATATCATCAGCTGCCGAAAATGCAGGTGTACCGGTCTTGAAATCTCGATTTTCCAAATCCAAGTATACACTTGATATTCTCTTTCCGAAAAGAATATTGCTGACGGTTTCCTTATATTCATCGATGTATTTTATTTCCTTTACGCCGCTTATATCCCCGGCTTCTTCCGGTGTGATTACCGCTCCGACCCACTTAGCCTTAACTTCGTCACTACGCTGAACAAATATGTATTCCTGTGTTTTATTGTCCTTTTTAAAGGCAAAAAACACAAGCTTTTCTTCGTCAAGTCCCGTGAGATAATAAAAATTGCGGTTCGGGGTGAAATCGTAATTTTCATCCCCGAGTTTGACGGCAGCCTCACCGCTGAAGCATATCACTGCCGTACCGTCACTTATTCTGTCATATAATTTTTTTCTGTTTATTATAAAAAATTCACTGTTCATTAACCTGCCTCCACAACGGTTGAATTAACTCCGCTCACGCTCATTGAATTTTTCATCTTGAGTGCAACCGTACAGCCGTTTTTTTGCTTGAAATCATGTTCCGTGTCATAAGTCCAATATTCCACATCACCCTCTTCATCAATCGAGAGTGTAAGCGTTGCCTTTTCAAGTGACATATTGCCCTTTTCTTCCTTATCCGGCACAAATATGTTCTTTACATTTTTTGACTTTGTGTTTAGTTCCGCAGTATACCTAACCGCTCCAAAATCATCGGTATCACTTTGCACACTCACGATATCCTTTGCACTCAGCTGCAATATATTCACATAAAACTGCTTTTCAAATTCTTCCTTGGTGCAATCCTTTTCGGCGGCATCGTCAATCACGGCTTTGCCGTTTTTGTATGTGCCCGATTTTTTCTTTTCTCCGTATTTTGAATAATTTGTCAACTCGGCTTTTGCCGCATCGTTTTTATTGTCTTTCATAAGAATAACTTGCAGTGTGCTATCTATATTTCCCGCATTTTTCTTGCTGTCGTCACTCTCCGTAGCCATTTCAATCACATCGGAAAGCACCAGCGAATCGGAATCTTCCACACTCTGAATAGCCTTGCTGTAGGTATCAAAACAAGCGGTCACATCGGGATTATCCTCATTGTTGCTGCTTTGACATCCCGTAAACATCAAGAACACACAAGCAAGTGCGGCAAACTTTTTCACCATACTCATCATCCTTTCAAAATTTCGTTCCATACCCTCCAGTCGGGCATGAGCATATCCATATAGGCATAAAAATCCTTGCCGTGGTTATGGCACAAAAAATGTATCAATTCATGCAGCATAACTTGGTCTATACACCCCTTTGGATATTTAAGCAGGTTTATATTCATCTTAACCCTGTTTTTGGTATAAAAACAAACTCCCCACCTTGTTTTCATAGCCTGATACACCAGTTCGGGCTTAGGCACACCATAAGGCTTTATGATGGGATAAATCCTTTCAAGGCTTTCGGTAAAATAATAAGGTGACATTTTCTTATACCACTCATTTATTATATAATCGTTTTTTTCGCTGTTATTTTCATCATCGGTATATAAAATCAATTCACTGCCCGTAAATTTATATCCCGTTTTTCCGCTGCTTATTATCCTTAAAGGCAAATCTTCACCTAAAAGTTTCACACTGTCGTATGAATAAGACTTTTTTGTTTTCTTCACAGAGGATAATATATTTTCTGCTCTGCTTTGCAAAAGCTTTTCAATACAGCCGGTTGAAACGGAGGGCGGTGCGGACACAAAAATTTCCCCGTCACGCACACGCATATTTATATTCTTGACAGCCTTAAAAGTTATATTCAGCTTCACAGCCTCGTTATTCAATTTTATTTCCATATTTACGGATTTACTTTTCATAATCAATGATATTCAAGCCTTTTCAGCCAGTCCGTAAAAAGTCCGAACCACTTGTTTGTGCCCTCAACTTCATCGGCAAACCCGAGTCCGTGTCTGCCGTCGGGGAAAATGTGCAATTCAAACTTAACGTTTTTCTCCTTCAAAGCCATTGCAAGCTCCACACTGTTTCTGCAATCAACACTCTTATCCTCAAAGGTATGCCATATAAATGTTGGCGGCATATCCTCACGCACATTGAGTTCACAGGAAAGTGCCTTGCGGATTTCCTCATCGTCACCGCAGAGATTTTTTCCGCTTCTCTCGTGCTGTATATCCTTTGTTATGCTTATTACGGGATAGCAAAGGCAAAGTGCATCGGGTCTTGCCGATACCTTGTCAACATCGTCCTCGGGCTCATATTCAAACCTATCAAAGTTTTGAACACAAAGGCAGGAAAGATGTGCACCTGCGGAAAATCCCATAATGCCTATTTTATCTTCGATTATATTGTATTTTTCCGCATTATATCTAACATATCTCACGGCTCTTTTAACATCATACAAATATATCGGGTGCAAATACGGTGCAACCCTGTAATGCAACACAAAGCAGCTTATCCCCAGTTTATTGAGAGCCTTGGCAAAAGGCGCACCCTCGTGGTCTGCAAGGTGGTCATAGCCACCACCCGGCAACACAATGAAACAGCTGTGCTTTTTGCCGTCGTTTATAACAAATTCTTCCATATAAGGCAAAGACTCATTTGCATCCTTGTCAAATTCTCTTTTGTAACCCTTTGGTGTTTCATTCCAGATTTTTATATTGTTCATAGCTATCCCCTTTTATATCAACTCTTCCAATATATCCCCTATAAGTTCAAGTGCCTTACCTCTGTGGCTTATTTTATTTTTTTCTTCCATAGAAAGCTGTGCTGTTGTTTTGCCGAGTTTAGGCACATAGAATATAGGGTCGTAGCCGAAACCGTTTTCACCCTGTATCTCATGACCTATTATGCCCTCAATAGTGCCTCTCACTACTATAGGCTCCATATCGGGAGCAGCCGCAGCCATGGCACAAACAAAACGTGCCGTCCTCTTTTCATCGGGCACACCGTCAAGCATTTCAAGTATCTTTGCATTTTTGATATCGTAGGATGTGTCATGTCCCATAAATCTTGCGGACTGCACTCCCGGTTCTTTATTAAGATAATCTATTTCAAGTCCGCTGTCATCGGCGAGCACAAGTTCACCGCAAATTTTTGAAATAGCCTGTGCCTTTATGATAGCATTATCCTCAAATGTTTTGCCGTCTTCCTCAACCTCAACGTCAATGCCCGCTTCACGCATGGACTTTACATTGTATCTGTCACCGAGTTTTGCTCTTATCTCCCTCATTTTGCCCTCATTTGTGGTTGCAAATATGAGAGTTCTCTTGCCGTTGTTGTCATTTATAATATCATTCTGTATCTTATGAAGTTCTTCATTGCCTTTTTTTGCAAGTGCAAGAAGTTCATTGAGCTGTTCCATTGAAAATGTACAACCCTCACCCGTGCCCTGCACTTCAACAAATTCACCCTTATCCGTCATAATTACGTTCATATCCACGCCTGCGTGTGAATCTTCTTCATAACAAAGGTCAAGGCAAGGCTGTCCGTTCACTATACCCACACTTATGGCACTCACATAGTTGACGATAGGACTTTTTTCTATTTTGCCGCTTTTCACAAGCTTGTCGCAGGCAATAGCCATAGCTATGAAACCGCCCGTAATTGATGCGGTTCTTGTGCCGCCGTCAGCCTGTATAACATCACAATCTATTATAATCTGTCTTTCGCCCAAAAGTTTGAAATCCACAGCCGCACGCAGTGACCTACCTATAAGTCGCTGTATTTCAACTCCACGGGAATTGGGCTTACCCTTGTTTACATCACGCTTATTTCTTGTGTTTGTGGCACGAGGAAGCATTGAATATTCCGCTGTTACCCAGCCCTCACCGCTGTCAGCCTTGAAAGGCGGTACTTTTTCTTCAACTGTGGCATTACAAATTACCTTTGTGTTTCCCATCTCAATAAGCACCGAACCCTCGGGGTGCATAATGTAGTCCTTTGTAACCTTAACGGCTCTCAGCTCATCAAAACTTCTGCCATCGGTTCTTTTAAAATACATACTACTTACCTCTTTTCTGTCGATTTATTTATCTTCTTACCGGTTTTCTTTTTCTTCTTTGCCACGGAATAGCCGAACTTGCCGAATTTTTTACCCAAGCCGTAATATTCGCCATGGCTGTAGCATATAGGTTTTGATGCGGCAAAATCAAACTTACCCGTTTCATCCATAAACTTTTCATCAGCCGTAACACTCACAACCTCCGCAAGGAACATATCGTGAGTTCCGAGGTGAATTATGTCTTTCACCTTACATTCTATATTAATGGGGCTTTCCGCTATTACGGGGCAGTTTAACTTTGTTGCTTTTTGCTTTGTAAGCTTCATTTGCTCAAACTTATCCACGTCCCTGCCGCTCTTCACTCCGCACCAATCCGTAGCATAGGCAAGCTCCTCCGTAGTCACGTTTATAACAAACTCGCCACTCTCCTTTATTATATCGTAGGAATAGCGTGAGGGGCGAACGGAAATATACGTCATTGCGGGGTCGGTATTCACGGTGCCCGTCCAAGCGATTGTGATTATATTGCTCTTTTCCATTGTGCCGCAACTCACCATCACCGCAGGCACGGGATAGAGTATAGTGCCCGGCTTCCATATCTGTTTACTCATTTATATCACCTCTGATTATTATTTGCCGATTGCTGTCTTTTTTCATTATACAACAAAATCTGTGCAATTTCAATTATCTGTTAAAAAATATAACAAAAACAAATTTATCGGTTGAAAAAAAATTCTGTTTATGTTAAAATGGGAATATGTGCTAAAGCACAAGAAAGTTCAAACTGCTATAAATTTTAGAAAATGCAAGTTCTCCACTCCAAAATTGCAAAAATTAACTAAAATTCATAGAAAAGCGGTATATAAACTGTTATTTTGCATAAAAATGATTTTTTTCAATTATTTTAGTTGACATTTGAATTAAATGTGCATATAATAGTTTTCAGAACAAGGGTGTTCGGAATACCGGTTGAGTATGTCCGAATGCCCATTTTTTTTGGAAAACAAATTTTCCTATCGTATTTTGCTTATGCACGATGCACAGTTTATAACATTAAAATTTCATCTTGAAAGGGGATTTTTAAAATGGCTAAGTACACAAAGGAACAGATTTTACAGATTTGTAAGGAACAGGATGTTGAATTTATCCGCTTACAGTTCATCGATGTTATGGGTATCCCAAAGAACATCGCTATCACATTTTCACAGCTTGAAAAGGTTATCGACGACGGTATGATGTTCGACGGTTCTTCAATCGAAGGTTTTGCAAGAATCGAAGAATCAGATATGTACCTCAGACTTGACCTCGATACATTCGTTATCTATCCTTGGAGACCACAGAAGGGCAAGGTTGCTCGTTTCATCTGTGACGTTTACAACAAGGATAAGGTTACACCATTCGACGGTGACCCAAGAGGTATCCTCAAGAGAGTTATCGCAGAGGCAGAAGAACTCGGCTACACATTCAATGTTGGTAACGAGTGTGAATTCTTCCTTTTCCAGACAGACGAAGAAGGCAGACCTACAACAAAGACAAACGACGAAGCAGGTTACTTCGATCTTGACCCTGTTGATATGGGTACAGACGCAAGAAGAGATATCTGTCTTACACTTGAAGAAATGGGCTTTGAAATTGAAGCTTCTCACCACGAAGTTGCTGTTGGTCAGCACGAAATCGATTTCAAGTATGCTGATGCTCTTAAGACAGCAGACAACGTTGTTACATTCAGAACAGTTGTAAAGACAATCGCTAAGAAGTACGGTCTTCACGCAACATTTATGCCAAAGCCAATCTTCGGTATCAACGGTTCAGGTATGCACACAAATATGTCACTTTTCACAAAGGATGGCAAGAATGCTTTCTATGATGAAAATGCAGGTGATCTTCAGCTTTCAGATGTAGCTTACAGCTTCATCGCAGGTGTACTTAAGCACGTTGCAGGTATCACAGCTATCACAAATCCTCTTGTAAACTCATATAAGAGACTTGTTCCGGGTTACGAAGCTCCTTGCTACATCGCTTGGTCAGCATCTAACAGAACAGATATCATCAGAATCCCCGCTTCAAGAGGTCTTGGAACAAGAGTTGAGCTTAGAAGTCCCGACCCTGCTACAAACCCATACCTCTGCCTTGCAGTTTGCCTTGCAGCAGGTCTTGAAGGTGTTAAGGAAAAACTTCCTGCTCCCGAAAGTGTTGATATCAATCTCTTCACTTCAACTCAGGAAGAAAGAGATGCTCTCGGTGTTAAGTCACTTCCCGGCAGCTTAAATCAGGCTCTTAAGGCTATGGAAGCAGACGGTCTTGCTAAGAAGGTACTCGGTGATCACGCTTACAAGGCATTCCTCACATCTAAGAAGAAGGAATGGGATAGCTTCAGAATGTTCGTTAGTCAGTGGGAACTTGACAACTACATTTCAAACTTCTAATCCGACATTTAATTATACGGCTTAAATATAATTATCATATAAGTCCTACCTCATTGATAGGTAGGACTTATTTATAAAAATTTTTTTGCAATTTTGGAGTGGCGAAAAATGAAAGATAATACGGTATTTATAGCGTTTGACAACAAGAAAACCTCTGTAAGCATAGCTAAAATGGTCATAAGCGAGGGCTTTGAGGTTGGCGGCATAGCCAAAGATTTAATCAATCTCAAAACAATGCTTTCTTATTATAAGGGCGGTATACTTATAATAGGCAGCAAATTCAACACAATGTATTTGGACGAAATACTTGAAGATATATCCGATGATGTGGACGTTGTTCTCGTAGGCAGCATAAAGCAGCTTGAAACGTGCCACGATGAAAGAGTTTTTAAACTTGCACTACCCCTCTTAAAAAACGACCTTATATGCTCACTTGAAATGTTTGTGGGTGTTGATAACGCAGTGGAAATATCCACAAAAAAATCCACCGAAGATAAAAAGATAATAAACAGAGCCAAAAGAATACTCATAGACAGATACAATATGAATGAAGAACAGGCTCACAGATATATACAGAAAAAAAGTATGGACAGCGGAAAAAAACTGGCGGATATTGCAAAAATAATTGCCGCATTATAAAAGTGTATGTATAACTCATCTCACAGAGCAATAAATTGCCGGCGTGGATGAGTTTTTTCTTGTTTTTATAATTAAAACGGTGTATAATCGGTTCGAGGGATATGTGTCACTGATGATGCATACCCGCTTTTTATATAAATCCAACAAACTCCGCCCCAATATCCTACCCAAAACAGCAATTAATAACGATAAAATTTTCCACAAAATTCCAACTTCTAATTTTAATATTCAAAATATATTTTTTGCTTGCATTTAGTTGTGCAATATTGTATAATTAAGTTATCTATGAGGGCATTATGCGACTAAATACATAAATATGGTCGCTGTGGATGTTTGTCCTCAAAATATAGAAAGGAGAAAATAAATGAAAAAAAGAAGAATGGTAGCACTGTTGCTTAGTGCAGCAATGACACTCTCTGCTATGCCTGATGCGGTTATAGCTCAGACTAACGATGTCACCGCTATCCAATCTTCTGAAGATGCTGTTACAAGTGAATCTGCTATTAACGTCGGCTCCGAGACCGATAACGAATCCTTGGATACAGCAGCTGAGGAGGTTTCGGATAAGGACGTTGCTGTTGAAGAAATGGCTGTCGGTGATGGTCAGTGGTTCACCAGCTCTGCTCTTTCAGAGGGCAGCGATTACAGTGTTACTCAAAACGACACATCAGCCACCCTTTCAATTTTAACGGGCGGTAAAGGTAAAATTGCTGCATCTTCAAGCAGCACAGACGAAAACCTTGCTATGCTTTTGCACGAAGTTTCCGCAAAGGACGATTTTGTGTTGACAGGTAATATGTCTGTAGATGCCTATAACACACTTGATGACGGCAATCCGGGTCAGACAGGCTACGGTATTGGCGTATTCAATCAAGAACCACATTACGATAAGGACACAGAGAAGAACGTAAACAACCTTATGATTCAGGGTTACCAGAACGGTAACAACGCATCATCATCAGCTATAGGAGGTTTTGTAAGACAAAAGTCACCTGCAAAGCTTTATAAGTCACCCGAAATTGAATTTGCTGCATTTGAAACAGCAAAGGGCACAGACCTTGGCACATTCCCATTCGAGGTGAAGAAAACAGGTACTGCTTACAAGCTTACTTGCAACGGAAAGACATGGACATACGATGCTTCATCTCTTTTCACAAACGATACTGTTTATGTAGGTTTCTTTGTTGCAAGAAATGCAACAATCACAATTTCAGATATCAACCTTGATATCGATTCAAGAGTTGTATCATCTTTGAAGGTAAATAAGTTACCCGATAAGACATCTTATGCAGTAAATGAGGACGGTCCGGATCTTACGGGTATTGAAGTTGAGGCTACTTATTCAGATGGTTCAACAGAAATCGTAGATATGGACAACTGTACCGTAACAGGCTTTGACACCTCAACAAAGGGTAGCAAAGTAATGACAATCAACAAGGGTACAGCTTCAGTTGACATTGATTACACAGTTACAGGTCTTGCTTGCGAAAGCATTACATTGACATACGAGCCTGTTATCAATGAATACTACATCGGCACAAGATTCGATTCAACAGGTATATCCGTAAAGGCAACTTACACAGATGGCAATGAGGAAACTCTTGCAAATGATAAGTATGAATTTTTCCTTGACGGCACAACACCTATCAAGGATGGTGACACTTTCACAAAGGATATGGTTGGTGAGCACAATGTTGTTGTAAAGAGAGTAACCGATGACTCTTACGATACAGGCAACGGCAGTGCAAGCTACAAGATTACGGTTGAAAATTATACTTTCGACAATATCAGAATTTCATCAAGACCTGCTCAGGTATCATACTACACAGGTGATGCACTTGATACCTCCGGACTTGAAGTACGTGCTTGCTACACCGGTACCGATGGAAGTAAGTATACTATCCTTTCAAGCGATGAGTATACTGTTTCAGGTTTTGATTCATCAAAGGTTGGCGAATGTGAAGTAATCATCACATCTGTTGATGACCCTACAAAGACAACAAGCTACACAGTTGACATAAGCGCAGTTAAGGCACTTAGAGCCAAAGTGACATACTATCCTCGTCTTACTTATGAAGTTGGTGAAACTTATGATTTTGACGATATGATAGTATCCACTTACTACAACAACGGTACTTACGTACCTATGACAAATTACACAATACTCGATGAAAGCGGCAAAGTTGCAGCTACATCAGTTGGTCAGGACGAATATGACAGTCTTGTGAGAGCACAGTATCCACAGAACTATGACAGCATTGCCGATAACGATGTTGAAGTTACAGGTGTTACAAAAACTCTTACAATTCATCCTGCAAGCGACCTTGCAGACATAACACTTGATCTTACAATCAAGCCTGCTTCAACCACAGAGAGAGTATGGAAAGATGCTGTTTTCGGTGCATCAGCTAAGAGAGCAAACAACACGGTTACACACAACGCAGACGGTTCCGTAACCGTTTCTTCCATCAACGGCGGTGGTAAGATGACAAACGATAATGATGGTATGTGCTACTACTACACAACTGTAGATGCAAGCAACAACTTCATCATCGATGCAGAAATCACCGTTGACTACTATCTTAACGATACAAACGATGATACAAAGAGAAACGGTCAGGAAGGCTTTGGTATAATGGCTAGAGATATTATACCTTTGCAGGCGGCTGACGGCAGTGCATACACAATCTATTCAGAATTTGCAAACAAGGATGAAAACGGCGTTGCAATTCCATCAGAGAGTATGCAGGGTGTAACATTCTCATCAAATATGGTTATGCTCGGCGGTACAGCAGCAGGTCAGAGCTGGCCGACTGAAGGCTCACTCAACTACAGTAAGTATATCAACAGAAACAGAATCAACCTTTATGCTCGTTCAGGCGTATCAGATCCCGAATCAGGTGCAGGTACAAAGGTAGGTCCTTACCCTGTTTCATCAACATTCCCTAAGGTTGGTAACAAGTACAGAGTTACCCTCCAGAAGGTAGGCGACAACTATCATGCAACTTGCTGGGATTACAGCGTTCTTGATGAAAACGGTCAGCCAAAGAAGATTGAAACAACACAGTATATGAAGGACATCCTCACATACCAGAACGAGAATGAAATTTTCGTAGGTTTCTTTGCTTCAAGATATGCTTCAATAACGGTTTCAAACTACAGCTGTTATGAAACAGACCCAACAACAGACCAGTATTTCGGTGTTGTTGCAGATACTGAATATACACCGGGTATAACACTTTCATCAGCTAACTACACATCAACTCCCGAGTATTCACTTACTCTTAAAGCTACAAACCCAAGCGGTGGTAGTGCGGAAATCAAGTTGAATGATGAGCTTGTTTACAGAGGTGTTGGAATTTCAAAGAGAGGTAGCAGATTCGACCTCACACTTAACAAAAACACAACAAATACAATCACGGTTTTATATACACCATCAACAGCGGACCTTTGTACATCTTATGACACAATCGTTTCTCGTTTTGATGTTATAGAATGTGAAAACGTACCGGATACGGATATCATTTATGTTTCACCAACCGGTACAACAGAAGGTCACGGCACAAGAGAAAATCCTCTTGATGTTCGTACGGCTATAGGTCTTTGCAAGGCAGGACAGACAATATGTATGCTCGAGGGTACTTACCCTGTAGACAGTGAATTGAGAATTCAGGATATCAACAATGGTTATGAAAACGCTCGTAAGCGTCTTGTTGCCGATACAGGTGCAAAAGTTGTGTTCGATATGCAACGTAAGAGCGCAGGTATCGTGCTTGCAGGTAGCTATTGGGATGTAAAGGGTATTGAATTTATTCATTCAGCAGATAATAACAGACCATTTGACCTTGCCGGTAACTATAACGTAGTCGAGAACTGTAAGTTCCACGATAACGGTGATACAGGCTTCCAGGTAAGCCGTGTAGGTGATGCCGAGGGTATCGAAAACTGGCCTACAGGTAACAAGATAATCAACTGTGAATCTTGGAACAACGCTGACCCATCAGGTATCAATGCCGATGGTTTCGGTGCTAAGCTTACTGTTGGTCTTGGTACCGTATTTGAGGGCTGTGTATCTCATAACAACCTTGATGATGGTTGGGATACATTCACAAAGACAGGTACAGGTGCTATCGGTCCCGTAACTCTTATCAACTGTATTTCTTACAGACAGGGCTACAAGCTCAATGAGGACGGCACCGAAAAAGCTTACTCATCAGGCGGTCACAACGGCTTCAAGATGGGTGGCGAGAACGTAGCAGTTCAGCATTACCTTCAGGATTGTATCTCATTCGAGAACAGCAACGGTATCACATCAAACTCTAACCCTGCTATGAAGATAAGAGGTATGGTTTCTTATG
>CAZUXS010000003.1:0-44598 GCA_964624605.1 uncultured Lachnospiraceae bacterium
CTGGATTGGCCGTTCATATGGTGCAGAGGTTGATTTTAAGGTAGACGGAAGCGATAAGTCTATCACTGTATATACAACACGCCCTGACACGCTTCACGGCGCTACGTTTATGGTGCTTGCACCGGAACACGCGATGGCGCGCGAGCTTGCAACAGACGAGACAAGACAGGCTGTTGAGGACTACATTTACAAGGCATCAACACGTTCAAATATCGACAGAATGGCAGATAAGGAAAAGACAGGCGTATTTACCGGAAGCTACGCAGTTAATCCTTTAAATGGCGCAAAGGTTCCAATCTGGCTTTCAGACTATGTACTTGCTGATTACGGTACCGGTGCTATTATGTGTGTTCCTGCACATGATGATCGTGACTTCGCTTTTGCAAAGAAGTTCGATTTGCCTATAATTCAGGTTATAAGCAAGGACGGTAAAGAGGTTGAAAACCTTACAGAGGCTTACACAGAGCCTGGTATAATGATAAATTCCGGTGAAATAAACGGAATGAAGTCAGAGGACGCTAAGAAAGCTGTTCCTGATATGATGGAAGAAAAAGGTCTTGGTAAAAAGACTATAAACTATAAACTTCGTGACTGGGTATTCTCACGTCAGAGATACTGGGGCGAGCCTATTCCTCTTGTTCACTGTCCTAAGTGTGGCACAGTGCCTGTAAAGGAAGAGGATTTGCCGGTTGTACTTCCTAATGTTGAAAGCTACAAGCCTACAGATACAGGCGAGTCACCTCTTGCGGCTATAGATGAGTGGGTAAATACTTCTTGCCCTTGCTGCGGTGGCCCTGCTAAGAGAGAAACAAACACAATGCCTCAGTGGGCAGGTTCAAGTTGGTATTTCTTAAGATACACTGATAACCACAACGACAACGAGCTTGCAAGCAAGGAAGCACTTAAAAAGTGGATGCCTGTTGATATGTATGTTGGTGGTATCGAGCACGCTGTACTCCACCTTCTCTATGCAAGATTCTACACAAAGTTCCTCTATGATATAGGTGTGGTTGACTTTGAAGAACCTTTCAAGAGATTGTTCAATCAGGGTATGATTTGCAAGGACGGTGCAAAGATGTCCAAAAACAAGGGCAATGTTGTTTCACCGGATGAAACGGTAAACGCTTACGGCTGTGATGCCCTCAGAATGTATGAGCTTTTCATTGGACCACCCGAGCTTGATTCAGAGTGGGATGATAACGGTATTGACGGTGTATTCAGATATCTTAACAAGGTTTACAAGTTTGTATACGAATACAAGGATAAGATTATCCCTGCAAATGCCGATATCGAAAGAGCTAAGCACAAGATGATTTACGAGATTACAACAAGACTTGAAGCACTTACACTCAACACTGTTGTATCCGGCTTCATGGAATTTACAAACAAGCTTATTTCCGTTGCAAAGGAAAGCGGCGGTATAGATAAGGAGAGCCTTGAAACACTCGCTATCCTCCTTTCACCATTCACTCCTCACCTTGCTGAAGAGCTTTGGGAAATGCTTGGTCACACAGAATCCGTATTCCGTCAAACTTGGCCTACTTATGAAGAAGCTAAGCTTAAGGAAGATACAGTGAAGATTGCCGTTCAGGTAAACGGTAAGGTAAGAGCAACAATCGAAATTGCTCCGGATGCCGATAAGGATGCTGTTCTTGCAACTGCAAAGGAAGCACTCGGCGATAAGCTCACAGGCAATATCGTTAAGGAAATTTATGTTCCGGGCAGAATTGTAAATATCGTTGCAAAATAAATATACTTTAACATAACAATTATCTTCCCCGACAGCAACATAAATGTCGGGGAATTTTTTGACAAACAAAGTCCACATTGATTGACATTATCTTAAATATGGTGTAAAATAATAGGAGCGTTTGTTTTATATGTTTGAATATAAAAACTTTTATGAAAATCAAAGGAGAAGGCCATGAAAAACAATCCCGATAGTAATTCACTTTTATCAAAAGTAAAAAAGCTTATTAAAAGCGTAAATCGAAAAAGTTCTCTAGACAGATTTGACAAATTTATGATAATATTATTATCGACAATTTTGATTGTGATAGGACTCGCTATCGTAGTAACCAAGTTTATCTACAATTTCGATTCCGTTTTAAATGATGAAGATGTTGTGCAGGAATACTCACATACAAACCAATTTCAATTGCGTACCTATGGCGAGGATCTCACCAAAAACATGGAGAACACAGAGTCTCCCGCAAACGAGGCTACACCTATTTCCGTATGGGGCGACAGCTATTGCGTTGCAGGCAATGCCACTATTCCTTCACTTGCGGCATATCTTTCAAAATACGCAAACAGGCTTGTATATAACGTTGCCGTACCAAGTGACACTCTTGAAATGACAGCAGCAAGACAGGGCGGTATACCGATGTATGTTTCTCCATGTGATATAAAAAGAGAAAAATCATCCATTGAGGTTACACTTAAAAACTCTTACGGCACAACACTTACTCCGTCACTTGAAAAGAACGGCGGACTTAACCCTTGCAAAATAAACGGTATAGAGGGCGTGCTTTACGAACTTGAGGGTAAGTATTATTTTACACGTTCCGCAAGCGGAAACGAAGAAATAATAACAAATACAAACGTACCTGTAGTCACAAAGGCTATGGATATGCGCCGTGAGGACATAAGTGTTTTCTTTGTCGGCGATGACGAAATATTTTCAGACCCACAGAAAACAGTTGAAATATACAAGAAAATGACGGAATATCTCCAAACCGACAAGTTCCTTATCATTGGACCCGTATACGGCAATACAGCTGATATTCTGAAAACCAATGCTGCACTTGAAGCCGAGTTTGGTGAGAAATACTTCAATCTTCTCAACTATCTCTGCAAGGATGCCATTGAAAAATATAACTTCACCCTCAGTGATGAAGATGCGAAAAAAGTTAAAAATTATCAGCTCACTGCGGGATATTTTCTTTCCGACGGATTCTTTTCAAACGATGTGAACAATATCTGCGGTTTGGCTATATACGAAAAACTTATGGATTTGGGATATTTTAAGTAAAGGAGATTTCCAATGGCTAAAGCAAAAAATATAACCGATTTTACTAAAAACAGATATGTTAAATATGTATATTTTTTCGTTTGCACCGTGCTTGCAATTGCAACAATAGTATGCTTTATAATTTCAATCACCGGATATATCGGTGAAAAGAAACGTCTTGCGGCTATGGACGAAAATCTCAATTCTCTCGTTCAGGTTGCAATAGACACCTCACAGCAGGCTATTGAAAAATGGGGAGAAGCGGATGAAGAAACACTTGACTTTG
This sequence comes from uncultured Lachnospiraceae bacterium, assembly GCA_964624605.1. Taxonomy (GTDB): domain Bacteria; phylum Bacillota; class Clostridia; order Lachnospirales; family CAG-274; genus CAZUXS01. The sequence goes on from CAZUXS010000003.1 coordinate 3,300, forward strand.
TGAATGACTATGTGGTCAATATAAACACCGCAGAATCAGCAAGACAAAAATCATATATTGCACAATCTATGCTTGCATACGTGTCAAAGCTCATAACATTCTCAAACTTCTTTATGAAAGAAGATGCGGATGATGCTGCGGGCGAAGACCCAACACCTATAATGACTTACGACCGTTTGGAAGCACAAATGAATGATTTAACGGTTCAGCTCAATGCGGCAAGAGATTTTGACAGAACATCATCTCAGAGTGCCGATGAGTTAAACGAAACAGAAAACAAAACAAACAATAATTAAAAGATAGGAGAAACAAAATGATTAGAACAAGATTTGCACCAAGCCCCACAGGCTATATGCACATTGGTAACCTCAGAACAGCGCTTTATGAATACCTTATTTCAAAATCACAGGGTGGCAAGTTCATACTCCGTATTGAAGATACGGATCAGGAGCGTTATGTTGAGGGTGCTACGGACATAATATACAAAACTCTTGAAATGGCTAAAATCACTCACGATGAAGGTCCCGATGTGGGCGGTGATTACGGTCCTTATGTTCAAAGCGAAAGAAAGAACGACTACATCAACTATGCAAAGGAGCTTGTTGAAAAAGGCGAAGCTTACTACTGCTTCTGCACAAAAGAAAGACTTGACAGCCTTAAAACTCAAACAGGTGAAGGCGAAGCTGTTGCAAAATATGACAGACATTGTCTTTCACTCACACCCGAGGAAATTGCGGAAAACCTTGCTAACGGCGTACCTTATGTAATACGTCAAAAAATACGTGAGGGCAAAACAACTTTTCACGATGAAGTTTACGGTTCAATCACAGTTGACAATGATGAGCTTGAAGATCAGATTTTGATTAAATCAGACGGCTATCCGACATATAACTTTGCAAATGTAATAGACGACCACGCAATGAAGATTACTCACGTTGTGAGAGGTGCGGAATATCTTTCATCAACGCCTAAATACAACTTGCTTTATGAAGCATTCGGTTGGGAAATTCCGACTTATGTTCACCTCCCTGCCGTTATGAAAGATGCTCACCACAAGCTTTCAAAAAGAAACGGTGATGCTTCTTTCCAAGACTTGATTGAAAAGGGTTATCTCCCCGATGCAATTGTGAACTACATTGCCCTCCTCGGCTGGTCACCTTCAGTAAACCGTGAAATATTCACAATGGACGAGCTTATCGAAAACTTTGATATGAAGGGACTTTCAAAGTCACCTGCCATCTTTGATATAGTTAAGCTTACTTGGATGAACGGCGAATATATAAAGATGCTTTCAGAGGAAGAGTTTTATGCTATGGCTGAACCTTACCTCAAAAAAGCTATTAAGACAGAGGGTATAGACATTAAAAAGGTAGCTCACTATATTCACACAAGAATAGGCACACTCAATGAAATTGCGGAAATGGTTGATTTCATAGACGAACTTCCCGAGTATTCAACAGAGCTTTATACTCACAAAAAGATGAAAACAAATGAGGAAAACTCTCTTGAAAACCTCAAAAAGATTATTCCTGTGCTTGAAAAAATCGAAGTTTGGGATAATGACCACATCTACGGTGATATGGCTGCTTTCATAAAAGAAATAGAAATAAAGAACGGACAGATGTTCTGGCCGGTGAGAACAGCGCTGAGCGGTAAGCCGACATCACCTTGCGGTGCAAGTGAACTTGCGGAGCTTCTTGGTAAAGAAGAAACTATAAAAAGAATTAAGAAAGGCATTGAAATGCTTTCTAAATAATACAAAAATTTTTGCAAGCAAAAATGCTACCGAGCAAATTTGCTTGCAAATTTTGATTAATTTCAAATTTGGTTTTATGGATTTATTTTTCCTAAATCCCTAGGAAAAGATTGTTCTTTTTTACGAAAAAAGAACCAAAAACGATGGGTGGTTCGCATTTTGCGTAGCAAAATTGCGAATCCCTACGGGATTTCAAAATTACTTTGTAATTTTGAAACTAGATTCGCCCCATACCCCTAACGGGCAGGGGCGGCATACTATGGTGGCTCATCGTAGTACGTGGCGGGTTGCCCCTGCACCCACCCGTTTTAATCAGAACTTTTTTATATTTTTTGCGGAATAGTCGTCTTTGTTGCGTTATAACCCATATAGTTTTCTTGAGTTGATGACATTGCCCGTAGGGGAAGGCAAATGGCGGTTTTTTGGCGGGTTATCCCAACCACACCGTAAAACGGGTGGGTGCAGGGGCAACCCGCCAAAATTTTTCGATGAGCCATTATCCTACCTGCCCCTGCCCGTTAGGGGTTCGGGGCGAATTCGGAACGCCCCGAGGGTTTTTGGTTCTTTTTGCCCGCAAAAAGAACATCATTTCTATGAGAAAAGCCCCTTAAACCAAGCCACTATAGATGCCCAAAATCCTTTCTTCTCCTGATTATCCTGAGTTTGTGATTTGGTATCACCTGTATCACCCGTATCCACAGGAGTACCTCCGTTTGCAATATACTTCTTATACTCATCCATTGACATTATCTTAACCGTACTTCCGACTTCATCCCAAGTTGCAACATAGCCATAACTCTCAACAACATATCTTGCGGGAGTGAGCACTCTGTTATCCTTTTTTATGGGTACACAATCCATGTGTATTGCAGCACCGTTTATAAGAAGCTTGTCGCTGTCAATTGTCATCTGAACCGTTGTTCCATCCTTTGTACCCGTAACCGTTTGAGTCCTCTCATCCCATTGCACATCGGCTCCCACAGCCTCAAATATTGCTCTTACGGGCACCATTGTTCTTCCGTCTATAATTTGCGGCGGAACATCAAATGCTACTTCCTCACCGTCCACGGTAACCTTCACATCATTTGCGTATGCAAAATACGCACCCGAAACAACACTTGTTGAAAGAACAGCAATGCAAATAAATTGCTTAATCCCCTTTTTCATCTTTCACTTTCCCCCTTTGGTTTAGTTGGTTTAGTTGTTTTTATTTTCTCTTTCCCTAAGCATAACATCATAATAATAGTTATCCATTGGGAAAGTTATTTCTTCATTTATCCATGCTGACAAATATGCCGCATTTGTAATTGAAATTGAATTTACACCGTCAATACCCTTTGCAATAAGGTGAGTACCGTTTATCATGTGGTCTGCAAAATTTTCAAGCATAATCACATAAGGATTTTCGGGTTCCTTAAATGTAAATTCCTTGAATGTGTAGTCACCCGCACTCACACCGTTTTTATTCGAATTTGCTATAAGTTCCTCTGTCGGTGTATTGTATTTCCAAAGCTTAAGCTTGTTTCCCTCTGCAATTACCTTTCCTTTTTCGCCCGCAACTTCAATACGCCATGAACCAACCTGCTCACCCGTTGAAATGAAAAATTCACCGTTGCAGCCGTTGGCGTACTTCATTTTGATTGTTGCCTCATCATCAACATCAAAATCATTGTACTTACCGAATTGTATATCGGCTTTTACACTGTTTGGCATACCGAAAAACCACTGCCACAAATCGAGATAGTGCTGTCCCTGATTTATGAGAGCACCACCGCCCTCACCCTGCCAGTTACTTCTCCAAGCTGAGGAGTTGTGATAATGTGATGTTCTGAAATATTCGGTGGTTTCCATACGTATTCTGTTTAAACTTCCGAGCTCGTTGTTATCCATAATTTCTTTAAACTTTATGAATATAGGCATTGTCCTTTTGTGGAACATCATCGCAAAAGGAAGTGCACACCTGAAAGCATTTGAATTCATATCAAGTGCCTGCAATGCCGTCACACCTGCGGGCTTTTCACAAAAAACGGCAAGTCCGTTTTCAAGTGCCTTGTATGTAAGTCCGCTGTGAGTTCTGTGTGGTGTTGCAATAAGCACTGCATCAAAATCGGGAGCATTAAGGAAAAGCTCATCCTCCGTTTTACAGACCTTGAAATTTTCACCCAAGTTGTCATACGCCCACTGCTGATTTTCCTCGCTTGTGCTGCACACCATGGCAAGCTCAATATTTTTCACCTTGCCCTCATTCAGCATTTTTGCATACCTCTTGCCCATACAGCCTAAACCGATTACTGCCATCTTAATTTTTTCCATTTTCTTCCTACCTCTCTTCCTGTGAATTTTTATATTACGACTTTCGTATTACATTTTGAATTACAACTTTATAAGTCCCTTTTTGAACATTGTATCTACCGCAATCATAACACCTATTTTAGCGTGTGCCCATGTAAGTCCGCCCTGCATATATACGGTATACGGAGCTTTCATCGGTGCATCCGCACTAAGCTCTATTGATGAGCCCTGCACAAAAGCACCTGCCGCCATGATTACATCGCAATCATAACCCGGCATTGCCCAAGGTTCGGGCACAACATAGCTGTCAACAGCCGCACCCTTTTGTATACCCTCGCAAAATGCTATAACATTTTCGGGAGTTCTCATCTGTATGGACTGCACAATATCGGCTCTCTTTTCGCTTGATGTCGGCATAACCTCAAAACCTAATTTTTCAAATATAGCGGAGGCAAACACAGCCCCCTTAAGGCTTGCGCTCACAACATTAGGTGCAAGGAAAAGACCTTGCAAAAGTGAAGATGTAACACCAAGGCTCGGACCTACCTCCTTACCCATACCCGGAGCAGTGAGCCTATATGCCGCATTTTCAACATATTCCTCTTTGCCGACGATATAGCCGCCTACAGGTGCAAGACCGCCGCCCGGATTTTTTATAAGTGAACCCACAATGATATCCGCACCAACCTGTGTCGGTTCTATGGTATCCACAAACTCGCCGTAGCAGTTATCAACCATACAAATTATATCACTTCTTACGCCCTTTACAATCTTTATTATCTTTTCAATTGTTTCAACCGAAAGGCTCGGACGGTATTCATAACCCTTTGAACGCTGAATTGTGACAAGCTTTGTTTTATCCGATATCATTTTGGGTATGGAATCAAAATCCACACTGCCATCGGGCAATAAATCAACCTGCTTATACACAATGCCGTGCTCGGTAAGTGAACCTTTGACCTCTCTTTTTGCACCTATAACACCTTCAAGTGTATCGTAGGGTGCACCCACAACACTCAAAAGCTCGTCGCCGTATCTCAAATTGCCGAAAAGTGCAACAGTAAGTGCGTGTGTACCCGAAATAATCTGTGCTCTTACAAGAGCGGATTCAGCCTCAAACACACCCGCATATATATTTTCAAGCAAATCTCTGCCCAAATCGTTATATCCGTAACCTGTGGTTGAGTTGAAATGCGTATCGCTGAGGCGGTTTTTCTGCATTGCCCTCAAAACCTTGTATTGATTTATCTCCGCATTTTTATCTATTTCGGCAAACTTATCTTTTATTTCTTCCTCAATGCCGAGTGTAAAATCAATAACCTTTTTATCTATACCAAAATTTTCCGCAATATAATCTTTAAGCTTATCCATTAATTCTTTGTTTCCTCCAAGTGTTTCCTTATATCTTCTGCCATAAACTCCGCCGCTTCTTCGGCATTCATAGCATCCATATCAATCCAAACGGCATCCTCACATTGGTGCTTAAACCATGTAAGCTGTCTTTTTGCAAAATGCCTTGTGGATTTTTTTAAATTTTCAACAGCCTCATCAAGACTGCACTCCCCGTTTAAATACGGCACAAACTCTTTATACCCGAGTCCCTGCATAGACACCGAGTCGGGTGAATATTTTTCAAGAAGTGACTTAACCTCTTCCACAAGTCCGTCATCAAGCATAATATCTATTCTCTTGTTTATCCTCTCGTACAGCCTGTCCCTGTTCATATTGAGCACATACAATCTGTAATCGTATGCGGGTTGTTTTTTCTTTTCCTCTTCATTATGTTCGGACATTTTCTTGCCACTTTGTCTGTAAAATTCAATGGCACGAATAACCCTTTTTGTGTTGTTGATATGTATTTTTTCGCAAGATTTTTCATCAACTTCCCTTAAAAGCTCATAAAGTGCCTCTTTACCGTTTTTTTCAAGAAATTCGGTCAGCTCATCCCTTACGGATGTGTCGGTTTCTTCATCATCAAAATTGTTATCGTATATAACCGAATTTATGTAAAATCCTGTACCACCCGCAATTATCGGCAGCTTACCCTTACCGTATATCTCATCTATGTAACTAACGGCTCTCTGCTTGAATACGGCAACCGAAAAATCCTCATCGGGTTCAAACTCATCAATCAAATAATGTTTTATGCCCTTTGTTTCATCCGGTTTGACTTTCGCCGTGCCTATATCCATGCCCTTGTAAACTTGCATTGAATCGGCGGAAATTATCTCCGCATTAATTCTGCGTGCAAGCTCCACGGAAACAGCCGTTTTGCCGCAAGCGGTAGGTCCCGCAATAATAATAAGCGGCTTATTTTTTATATCCATAACACACTCTCATTTCCGATTAAAAAATTACCTACTATATTATACTATAAATATAATAATTTGTAAACAAAAAAATAACGGAGGATATCATTATTTGTGAGATATCCCCCAAAAAAATTATCTTATATGAATTATCTTATAAAGTTCGTTTTTATCTTTGCTTCCTTTTCGGGTTCAATGCCTGCTTTTTTGCCCGCTTCGATGCACTTTAAGAGCCAAGCCATATTGTTGCCCAAAAGACGCATAATCTGCATACCCTCTTCATCTTTCACAAGCTCATCCGGATTTGTGCCGTGAGCCATGCACCAGTAATTTGATGAAACAATGGGCATATTGTTTATTGTGAAATACTTGTTGAGCTGGTCAAGTGCCGCTGTTGAGCCGCCACGACGACAGACTACAACGGATGCCCCAGGCTTATATGCCATAGCCGCACCGCAGGATATGTAAAGTCTGTCAAGGAATGATGTTGCAGCACCGCTCGCAGCCGCATAGTGTACGGGTGAACCGAAGATATATCCGTCTGCCGCCTTTATTGTATCGGCATACTTGTTAAGGCAATCATCGTCATTAACGCACTTGCCGTTCTTTGAACAATATCCGCAGCCCAAGCAACCGCTTGTTGTGTTTCCTATATGCAAAATCTCTGTTTCAACACCGTTTTTGTTAAGTGCCTTTGCCACCTCGCTCAGTGCTGTAAATGTGCAGCCGTTCTTTTTAGGGCTGCCGTTGATTAAAACTACTTTCATTAAAAGTTACCTCCATTCAGCTTTTTTATCATTATAACAAAAATCACCGCAAAATGCAATTATTAGTTGCTAAAATCCGTAAATTGTGTTATCATAAACTATAAAAGTTTATGAAAGAAGGAATAAAAATATGAAGTACTTGGTTTTGCTTTGCGATGGTATGGCTGATTACAAGGTTGCAGAGCTTGGTGATAAGACACCTATGATGGCGGCAGATAAAAAAAATATGAATAAGCTTGCCGAAAAAAGCACAATAGGTCTTTGCAAGACTGTTGCGGATAATCTCAAACCCGGAAGTGATGTTGCAAACCTTTCCGTACTCGGCTACGACCCACAGGTTTATTACAGCGGTCGTTCTCCGCTTGAAGCAGGCAGTATCGGTATCGATATGAAGCCAACGGATGTTTCATTCAGATGTAATCTTGTTACTCTTACCGATGAGGCAAACTATGAGGACAAAACAATAGTAGATTACTGTGCAGGTGATATTTCCACCGAGGAAGCCGCAGAGCTCATTAAGTTCCTTGCCGAACACTTCGACAACGATGAGTTTAAGCTTTACAGCGGTGTAAGCTATCGTCATTGCCTTATTTGGAATAACGGCACAACAGACGTTGGCACACTCACACCACCTCACGATATAACAGGCAATCCAATACATGATTACATTCCTACTCACCCAAACACAAAGAAGCTTTATGATATGATGGTTAAATCTTATGACCTTTTGAAAGACCACCCTATCAACAAGGCAAGAGTTGCAAGAGGACTTAATCCCGCAAACTCAATGTGGTTCTGGGGCGAGGGCACAAGAAAGAGCCTCACACCTTTCCTTGAAAAATACGGCTTAAAGGGTTCTATGATTTCAGCTGTAGACCTTCTTAAGGGTATCGGCAAGTTTACGGGTATGAACGTCGTTCAGGTTCCGGGTGCAACAGGCTATATAGATACTAACTTCGAGGGCAAAGCACAGGCTGCAATTGACGAATTTGCAAAAGGTCAGGAGCTTGTTTACGTGCACGTTGAAGCTCCCGATGAGTGCGGTCACAGACACGAAATTGAAAACAAGAAGCGTTCAATTGAGCTTATAGACGAAAAAATTCTCGGTCCTGTTATGGAAGCGCTTGAAAAGTATGATGATTACAAAATACTTATTATGCCGGATCACCCTACTCCGCTTTCACTCAGAACACACACAAACGATCCCGTGCCTTTCCTTATCTACAAAAAGAGCAATCCTGTTTCCGGTACTCCTTTCGATGAGGACGGTGCCGCATCAACAGGCATATTCATAGAAAACGGTCACAAGGTAATGGAATACTTTATTAATATTTAAGGGTGTTGTTTTATGTTCACCGACTTACTTAAATGTATAAACCATATATGGCAAAGGCTTTTTATATTTTTAAAATGGCTTGTGTTCTCGGGCATAGTCGGTATTGTGCTCGGGCTTGTGGGTGCATTTTTCTGTATTTGCCTTGCAACCGTAATAGAATACAGAGAGGCTAATCTGCAAACAATGTTCCTCCTGCCCGTTGCGGGACTTTTCATAGTTGGTTTTTACGAAATAATGGAAGAGGGTTCAAACAAGGGCACGAACCTTGTGCTCTCCTCCATAACAGAGGGTAAGGAAGTCCGCCTTATGATGACTCCCCTCATATTTTTTGCAACCATTCTCACCCACATGTACGGCGGTTCATCGGGTAGAGAGGGTGCCGCACTCCAGATAGGCGGCAGTATAGGCTCATATATGGGCAAAATATTCAAACTTAACGTAAGCGATAAGCGTATATTCATTATGGCAGGTATGGCAGGTGCGTTTTCAGCCGTTTTCGGCACGCCCATAGCAGCAACAATATTTGCCATTGAAGTCGTAAGCGTCGGCAATATGCAGTATGCGGCGCTTGTACCCTGTGCCATTTCGGCACTTGTGGCAAATGCCGTTGCCATGCACTTTGGTGCACTGCCCGAGGCATATCACATAAAAGAAATGGTGGATTTCACGTTTGTGACAGCCAGCAAAACAATACTCCTTGGCGTGCTCTGTGCCGCTGTGAGTGTCATATTTTGCATAGTGCTTCACAAAACGGGAGATTTATTCAAAAAAGGCTTTGAAAATCCTTATGTGAGAATATTCATCGGCGGTGTGATAATTATTATTTTAACTATGGTTCTCAAAACAAGAGAATACAGCAGTACGGGTGTTGCCATAATTGAAAGAGCAGTTGACGAGGGTGAAGCATATTGGTATGCTTTCATACTCAAAATGATATTCACCGCAATAACTCTCGGCTGTGGATTTAAGGGCGGCGAGATTGTTCCATCATTCTTTGTCGGGGCGACTTTCGGCTGTGCCGTGGGATATCTCATAGGTATGTCACCGTCACTTTGTGCCGCAATTTGTATGGTTTCCGTATTCTGCGGTGTCACAAACTGCCCTATAGCTTCACTCATAATTGCACTGGAGCTTTTCGGAATAGAAGGAATTCCTTTCTATCTTCTGGCAATTTCAATAAGCTATATGCTTTCGGGTTATTACGGACTTTACAACACACAAAGGTTTGTATATTCAAAATATAAGGCAGAAAAAATAAATGCAACAGCCGATGAAGTTCACAGGCTGTAAAATCAGGAGGGTTCGCCCCTCCTTTTTTTGTTGTAATTTTTTTAAATTTTAATCTTAAAACAGTTTCAAAAATACAAAATTTGATGTATAATAAGGCTGTGGATTGTTTTCACAATGTAAGATTGAAGTTTAGGTCGTGTTGTGTAATCCGGAGGTCGATAAAATTGAAATACAAAATAAGTGACATATCAAAAATATTCAATATATCTACTAATGCCATAAGAAAATATGAGCAAAACGGACATCTCAAACCCGAAAGAGATGTTGAAAACGGTTATAGGTGGTATACCGATGAGGATGTGAGCCGACTTTCAATAATAAGGCTATATGTCAAAAGCGGCTTTACCCACGAGGAAATAACCGAGCTTTTAAACAGTGATGTGGACAGCATACTGGAAAAATCACGGGAACGTCTGAATGAAATGGATGCAGAGCTTGAAAGGCTCACGGCATTAAGGCACAGAGTAAAGGATAATATAGTTCTTTTGCAGCGAGTGAATGAGTTTCGCCGTGGCAGCATAGAAAAGGATGCAGTACCCGTTTACTACGTTCTTTATAACGACGGCAAAAATCTGCTTACAGACCCCGAGGGACTTGACACCCTGCACACATATATGTATTCAGCACCCGAAACCACCCTTATATATATTTTCAGAAAGGAGGATATAATAAACAACACGGGAATATACGGTGAGGGCTGTTCCGTGAAAGAAAAGCACGTAGTGGGTATGAATTTGCCCGTAAACAAATATACGGTTTACTACCCCACTTGCAAGGCTGTGCACATCCTTGTTGAGGGCACGGGTAATCTTTTTGAAAACGTGCGCAACAAAATCACGGAAAACGGACTTGACATAAAGGGTGATATAATGGGTGTTAAAATTGCAGATACAACAGAGGACGACAAAAGCAAACACTATGTTTTGATTTGCGTTCCAATATAACAATCGGGAGGAGAAAATGAATAAATTTCAAAAACTATTTTTTATATTTTTATCAGCCCTTTTCATAAGCCTTTCATCTCTTTGCATTTTTGCGGGCGAAATGAAGGTGCACTTTATCGATATAGGGCAAGGCGACAGCGAACTTGTGGAATGTGACGGCAAATATATGCTCATTGATGCGGGTGATGTCGGCAAAGGCAGTGATGTGATATTCTATCTTAAATCACAGAATGTGGATAAGCTTGACTACATAATAGCCACCCACCCTCACGCCGACCACATAGGCGGTATGGCTGATGTTATAAACGAGTACGGTGCGGACACATTCATAACCACAAGCAAAACGGCAACAACAAAGTGCTATGAAAATATGCTTAAGGCAATTTCAAACAAGGGTATGAAAATTACCACACCGAAAAACGGTGATACCTACAGCCTTGGCAGTGCCTCATTTGAGATAATAACACCCGATGACGGCACGGACTTCGGCGACGAAGCAAACAATTATTCCGTAGGCATAAAGCTTACCTACGGCAACACAAGCTTTGTTATGTGCGGCGATGCCGAAAAGGAAACCGAACAGATGATAGTTGACAGCGGCAAAAATATAAGTGCCGACGTGCTCAAATGCGGTCATCACGGCAGCAGTACATCAACAAGTGAAGCATTTTTGGATAAGGTAAATCCAACCTATGCGGTTATAAGTTGCGGAAAAGACAACAAATACGGTCATCCGCACAAGGAAACAATTTCAAAGCTTGAAAGCCGTGGGATAGAATATTTCAGAACCGATGAGCTTGGCACAATAGTTGCGGTAAGTGATGGCAACACAGTGTCCTTTCCCTCAGCAGGCTCCACAGGATGGAGCCAAAAACTGGATATTTTCACTGTTGGAATATATTCTGAATCTGCTGTTCGGAAAGTAATTTCTTCAAAGGGAAGTTCATCTGTTGCCGAAACAACACAGGTTACAACTCATGCGGCAACAACACAGGCTGCAACCTACGAAGAAACAACCGAGGCTACGACACAAACTGTTACCACGCAGGCAATCACACAGGCAACAGCCGTTGCCCCTGCCGCAACATCCGATACACAGTATGTGCTGAACACAAACACTAAAAAATTTCACAGAAGCACCTGTTCCTCAGTTTCAAAAATGAGCGCAAAAAACAAGGCATTTTCAAACGAGGACAGAAACGCTATAATCGCAAAGGGCTATTCCCCTTGCCAAAATTGTAATCCTTAATTACGAGGTGACATAATATGAAATATGTTATAGACAGGATTGAAGGCGATTTTGCCGTTTGCGAGGACGAGGACGGCAAAATGACGGATATATCCGTATCCGCCCTCCCTCAAAACTTCACCGAGGGAACTCACTTCAAATACGAAAACGAAGAATATATACTTGACGAAGAAGAAAAAACAAGTCGTGAAGATATGATTAAATCTCTTTTCGACAGTTTAAGAAAATAAGCAACACAAAGATTTGCTTTACAAATCAATATAATAACCTCACCTAACGATTTGGTGACTTATTCGGAAAAAATGCAAGTGAGAAAACTTGCATTTTTTCTTATAGGTAACTATTGTTCTTTTTTACGAAAAAAGAACCAAAAACGATGGGGCGTTCCGATTCGCCCCATACCCCTAACGGGCAGGGGCGGTGGAGTTTAGCGGTTCGTCGTAGTTTGGTGCGGGTTGCCCCTGCACCCACCCGTTTTACGGTGTGTGGTGAGCGGTATAAATTGAAATTTGTCAAAACAAATTTGCATTGGTAAATACTTTGACAAATTTTGATTTTGTTAAGTTCCTTTGCATAAATTTTATATGTATTAATTATGCTGTTTCTTGTCAAAAATAAACTATTTGTTGGACATAGCCTTAAAAAATTTCGTTTGAGATTTTTTCTATTCGACGAAAAACACAATTAACCATTTTCTTCTCATAGAAAAAGTCGGCTGAATCTTTGTGAGATTTCAGCCGACTTTGTATTACTTTTATAAATTAGATTTCTTCACTCAAAACTGTCTTTTTGAGCTTAGCATCTTTCTTTTCCTTATCGATTATAGCTTGGAATCTATGTACTTCCTTCACAACCACATTACTAAGCACAAGCATAGCAATAAGGTTTGGAATAGCCATAAGTGCATTTGCTATATCTGAGAAGTTCCATACCAAATCAAGTGACTGTGTTGCACCGAAGTATACAACAAGTGAGAAGCCCAAACGGTAGATAATATTGAACTTATGTGTACCGAATAAGTATTCCCAACCCTTTTCACCGTGGTATTCCCAGCCGAGAATTGTTGAGAAAGCGAACAACACGATACCTATTGAAACGACTGTTGAACCGAAACGTCCGAGGATTGTTGAAAATGCAGCCATTGTTATCTGAATACCCTGAAGAGGCTCGCCGTCTGCACCACAAGTACCGAGAACGCCTGAAGCCGCAATAGCAACACCTGTTAATGTACAAACTACGATTGTATCAAAGAATGTACCTGTCATATTGATATAACCCTGACGAACGGGGTCTGTTGTCTTTGCGGCAGCTGCTGTGATAGCGGCTGAACCGAGACCTGCCTCATTTGAGAATACACCTCTTGCAACACCGTATCTTATTGAATTCATAACGCTAACTGTTATTGCACCAAGCACACCACCGCCGATAGCCTTTGGATTGAAAGCCATTGTAAATATCAAATATAAGCCGTGAGGTACATTTGCAATATTACCGCCGATTACAATAACAGAACATACAACATAAAATACTGCCATAGCAGGCACAACAACGGATGAAATTTTTGAAATAGTGCTTATACCACCGAGAACGATAAGTAAAACACAAATTGCCATAACAATACCTACAATTGTTGTTGAAAATCCGAAAGTGGTGCTCAATGAAGTTGAAATTGAGTTTGCCTGTGACATATTACCGATACCGAATGATGCAAGCACGGTAAAGAATGCAAACAATAAACCCATAAATTTACCGAATTTCTTATTTTTGAAACCGTTTTTCATTGTATACATAGGGCCGCCTGACATTTCGCCCTTTTCATTCACTTCACGATATTTAATAGCAAGCATACACTCGCTGAATTTTGTTGTCAAACCAAAGAATGCGGATATCCACATCCAAACCAAAGCACCGGGGCCGCCTGCAAACATAGCGGTTGCAACACCAACGATGTTACCTGTACCTATTGTTGCGGCAAGTGCTGTCATCAATGCTGAAAAAGGAGATACATCACCTTTTCCGATTTTCTTACTTCTAGCTTCCTTACTCAACACGCTGTGCAAAGCATAACCTAAATTTCTCTGAGGCAAAAACTTGAGTCTTAATGTCAAAAATATACCTGTACCAACCAATAAAATAAGCATTACCGGTCCCCAAACAAAATCATCAATCAATCCTACAATCTCTGCAAATTTTTCCATAGTCATAGTTATTCCTCCTATCAAAAATACCGATTAAGTATTTGAAACATTGTTTTCTTTACGGACGCTTCTCTGCGATAAATCTCGTAAATATGCTTTATACCGTTTATTGAAAAACAAAGTTTGCAAATCACATTAATCGGTATTACAAAATTACGCCGCCTGTTATGACATCATTTCCGCCACTCTTATTCCCATCGGAGTGTTTGCACAGCCTCCACAGGCGGTTTCTTTATAAATAGGCGACATATTTTCGCCTACTTCTCGCATAGCATCAATCACTTGGTCAACGGGTATTGCACTACCAATTCCCGCCAACGCCATTTCCGCACAGATTACGGCATTTGCCGCACCCGTAACATTTCTTTTAACACACGGCACTTCCACAAGCCCCGCAACAGGGTCACAAACCAAACCCAACATACTTTTAAGCACCATAGCAACAGCATCCGCAATTTGGAAAGGCGTACCGCCTTTAAGTGCAACCAAACCACCTGCCGTCATAGCAGCCGCAGTACCTATTTCAGCCTGACAACCTCCCGTAGCACCTGCTATGAATGCCCTTTGTGCAATAACTTCGCCTATGCCTGCCGCAACAATCATACTTTTTACAATTTCTTCGTCCGAAAATTTATTCAGCTTTTTTGCGGCTATATAAACCGCAGGCATAACTCCGCAAGAACCTGCCGTAGGTGATGCAACAATACGTTTCATACAAGCATTTGACTCACCCATTTTGAGAGCCTCTTTCACGACCGTGAGCATGAACTCGCCGCAATAGCTGTTGCTGTTTTTGATGTAATCTTCCATCACACCGCCACAGCCGCCGACAAGTCCGCTCCTTGATTTCAACTTTGCATCATAGCTGTCGGATGTGTCGCACATTATCTTCCACATTTCCGACATTCTTGCCAAATTTTCTTCTTCACTTTGTTCCGTATCAATGCAAGTATCTTGCATTACGGCTTCGTAGAAGCTTATTTTTTTCTCCTTGCATACGGACAAAATTTCACTTATTCCGTTATAAGCCATACACAACCTCCTTACTTAATAGCCTGCAAATACGTCACTTTAATTATACCCTTAAGTTCTTTCGCCTTTTCCACAACTTCATGAGGAACTTCTTGGTCGGTTTCCAGTGTCATTACCGCAAAACCGCCTTTTTCCTTTCTGTAAAGCTGCATAGTTGCGATGTTTATATTATTCTCGGCAAACAGTGATGTAATTCGGCTTACATTACCCGGCATATCCGTATTATGAGCAATGAAAGTGTTGTTTTCGCCCGTGAAATTAACTTCTATATCGTCAATCTTGTTTATCATAATACGTCCGCCGCCTATTGAAGAGGCTTGTATTTTCAAACTTTTGCCCTGCTTACCCATTACGTTTATAACAGCCGTATTTGGGTGAGCATCTCTCATATTTACATTTGTAAAATGAAATTCAAGTCCGCTTTCTTTGGCTATATTGAAGCTTTCGGGTACTCTCATATCCGATGGCTTCATTCCCAAAAGTCCGGCTATCAATGCGGTATCCGTACCATGTCCCTTGCCCGTTGCCGCAAATGAGCCGTGTAACTGTATATCGGCACGAACAGGGTCTTCCGCAAGCATTACTCTTGTAACATAGCCTATACGTACAGCGCCTGCTGTGTGTGAACTTGAGGGACCCACCATCACAGGCCCCAATATGTCAAATATATTCATAACTGCTCCTTCATTACATAACAGAACTTACACAGTTGTGCATGAGCATTGCGATAGTCATAGGACCTACGCCGCCCGGCACGGGAGTGATAGCACTTGTGTGAGGTGCAACCTTTTCAAAATCCACATCACCGCAAAGCTTGTTGTTTTCATCTCTGTGAATACCGACATCGATTACAACAGCTCCATCCTTAACATAGCTGTCATCCACAAACTTAGGCTTACCGATTGCCACAACAAGTATATCTGCCTGCTTTGTAATCTCTTTCAAGTCCTTTGTGCGTGAATGGCAAACCATAACCGTGCCGTTTTCACGGAGTAAAAGCAATGACATAGGCTTGCCCACGATATTACTTCTTCCGAGAACCACACACTTCTTGCCCCCAATTTCAATGCCGCTGCGCTTTAAAAGCTGAATTACACCGAAAGGTGTGCAAGAAATATAACCCTTATCACCTACGCAGAGTGCACCCACATTCTGCACGTGGAAGCCGTCAACGTCCTTTTTAGGTGAAATTGTTTGAATTACTTTCTTTTCATCAATCTGCTTTGGAAGAGGAAGCTGAACAAGAATACCGTTCACCTTGTCATCCTCATTGAGCTTTCCTATTAAGGAAAGCAATTCTTCTTCCGTTGTTTCCTCGGGAAGTTCATAGGATAAGGACTCAATACCGATATAAGCACAAGCCTTTTTCTTGTTGCCTACATAAACGGTTGAGGCAGGATCGTTGCCAACCTGAATAACAGCAAGAGTAACATCAGTGCCCTCTGCCTTAAGCTTTGCAACCTGTTCCTTAAGCTCGTCCTTAATTTCCTGTGATATCTTTTTTCCGTCTATTATCTGATACATTGTATTTCATCTCCTTTTAGAAAAGTCCTGTGATTACGCCGTTGTCGTCTACGTCAATGCCGTAAGCCGCAGGCTTTTTAGGTAAGCCCGGCATAGTCATTACGCTGCCCGTGAGCACAATCACAAAGCCTGCACCTGCCGCAAGCTGTACATCTCTTACTGTGATTTCAAAACCCTGCGGTCTACCCAAAAGTTTTGGATCATCGGAAAGAGAATACTGTGTTTTAGCCATACAAACCGGAAGATTGCCATAGCCAAGCTCGGTGATTTTGCCAAGCTGTGTGAGTGCAGCCTTGTCAAAGTTTACACCGTCCGCACCGTAAATTTCTTTTGCAATCTTTTCAACCTTTTCCTTTAAAGGAAGTTCATCGGCATAAAGCATTTCAAATTTTGAAGGCTTGTTTTCAAGCGTATCAAGAACTTTCTTCGCAAGCTCGATACCACCTTCGCCGCCTTTTTCCCAAACTTCGGAAAGTGCAAATTCACAGTTTCTTTCTTCACAAAAAGTCTTTACAAATGACAATTCTTCTTCCGTATCGGTTGCAAACTTGTTGAGTGTAACAACAACAGGCACGCCGAATTTTTGTATATTTTCAATATGCTTTTCCAAATTTACGATACCCTTTTTCAAAGCCTCGAAATTACTCTGTGAAAGCTCGTCCTTAGCCACACCGCCGTTATATTTCAATGCACGGATTGTTGCCACCAATACAGCTGCATCAGGCTTTATACCCGCTTTTCTGCACTTGATATCGAAGAATTTCTCTGCACCCAAGTCTGCACCGAAACCTGCTTCGGTTATGCAGTAATCGGCAACCTTAAGTCCGAGTCTTGTAGCCTGCACACTGTTACAGCCGTGAGCTATGTTTGCAAACGGACCGCCGTGCACAAGTGCTGGAGTGTGTTCAAGTGTCTGAACCATATTAGGCTTTATGGCATCTTTCAAAAGTGCCGCCATACTGCCCGTAGCCTGAATATCATTTGCTGTAACAGGCTTACCATCATAAGTATATGCAACAATTATATTTCCTAAACGCTCTTTTAAATCTTTCATATCGTAGGCAAGACAAAGTATAGCCATGATTTCGGAAGCAACAGTGATTACGAAGTGGTCTTCTCTCACAACACCGTCAACTTTTCTGCCAAGTCCGACAACAATGTTTCTGAGCACTCTGTCATTCATATCGATACAACGCTTCCAAACAATCTGATTTGGGTCTATACCGAGTACATTGCCCTGCTGAATGTGATTATCAAGCATTGCCGCCAACAAATTATTAGCGGATGTGATTGCGTGAAAATCACCCGTAAAGTGGAGGTTTAAGTCCTCCATAGGTACAACCTGTGCGTAACCGCCGCCTGCCGCACCACCCTTTATGCCGAAGCAAGGTCCGAGTGACGGTTCTCTGAGTGTAATGACAGCTTTCTTGCCGAGTTTTCCGAAAGCTTCACCCAAACCAACGCTTGTGGTGGTCTTACCCTCTCCCGCAGGAGTAGGGTTTATAGCCGTCACCAAAATAAGCTTGCCGTCGGGTTCGTCTTTAACTTTGTTCCAAAGCTCTGTTGAAAGCTTTGCCTTATATTTTCCGTATGTTTCAATTTCGTCTTTTGTTATATCAAGCTTTGCCGCAACCTCTTCAATAGGCAACATTAAAGCTTCCTGTGCTATTTGAATATCGGTTTTCACGATAACTCACCTCTTACTTATAAATAGGATATTTCTCGCAGATTTTTGTAACTTCCGCTCTTACGTAGTCAAGCTTGTTTTCATAATCGGTAGCAATCAACCAGATAAGTTCTGCAATCTTTTCCATATCCTCTTCTACCAAACCTCTTGTTGTTACGGCAGGAGTACCGATTCTTACGCCTGATGTTACGAATGGGCTTCTTGGTTCGTTAGGAACTGTGTTCTTATTCAATGTGATAAACGCTTCATCACATCTGTTCTGCAATTCCTTACCGCTTAAATCCATATTTCTTAAGTCAACAAGCATTAAGTGGTTGTCTGTGCCGCCTGTCAAAATATCAAAGCCCTGCTTGATAAGTGCTGCTGAAAGTGCCTGTGCATTCTTAACAACCTGTGTCTGATATGCCTTAAATTCGGGCTTTAATGCTTCACCGAAGCAGATAGCCTTTGATGCGATAACGTGTTCAAGTGGACCACCCTGAATACCGGGGAATATAGCCTTGTTGAAGTTGTACTTTTCTGCTGCTTCCTTGTTTGCAAGTATAAGACCGCCACGAGGACCTCTCAAAGTCTTATGAGTTGTTGTTGTAACAACGTCTGCATAAGGTATTGGACTTGGATGAAGACCTGCCGCAACAAGACCTGCGATATGCGCCATATCAACCATGAGCACTGCACCAACCTCATCCGCAACTTCTCTGAACTTCTTGAAATCTATTGTTCTTGCATAAGCACTCGCACCTGCAACAATAAGCTTTGGCTTAGCTTCAATTGCTTTTCTTCTAAGCTCATCATAATCGATGAAACCCTCATCATTTACGCCGTAAGGTACAATATTGAAATACTTACCTGACATATTAACAGGTGAACCGTGTGTAAGATGTCCGCCGTGGTCAAGGTTCATACCCATTACAGTATCACCGGGGGTAAGAATTGCGAAGAATACAGCCATATTAGCCTGTGCACCTGAATGTGGCTGTACATTTGCATAATCACAACCGAAAAGTTCCTTTGCTCTTTCAATTGCTATTGACTCGATAACGTCAACATTCTCACAACCGCCGTAGTATCTCTTGCCCGGATAACCCTCTGCATACTTATTTGTGAGCACACTGCCCATTGCAAGCATTGCTGTTTCGGATACAATATTCTCGGATGCTATAAGTTCAAGATTTCTGTTCTGTCTTGCATATTCTTTCTTGATGGCTTCACCAACCTGAGCATCATTCTTTGCTAAAAAATCCATAATTTCTGTAATCATAATTTCATCCTACCTTTCATTTGCGTATTTATTATGTGTACCTCCTCAGATAAATTATGAAAACAAAAAAGAGGCACACCTAACCCCAGAATAAACACCGCACTGAAATCTTCCTCATATCGTTGTTTATTTGCAAGGTCTTGATAGCCTCTGTCCTTTTACCTGAAAGATTATCTGTCGAGTAATGATGTCACCCACATTGCTTCTTCGGTGCTCCATTGCTCTCCAGAGTATCGTCAAAATTCGGTCCTTTTGCCTGAGAGTTTACTGCTGTTGCCCCTTCGGCGCCAAATATCAATTATGATATTCAATCTCTCCCGAATTTCTCGTCCGATGTATTTTTTGATATGCAACGATATTACCACATCATTTTTACATTGTCAACACTTTTTTTAAATATTTTTTTCGTTTTAACCTACTTTTGTGTCAAGGCATAGTTAAAAAAATGCCCCTTAAGCATATAAATAAAGGCATTACGGGTGTTACAAAAACAACAATAAAAGTAACAATTTTGTAACAAAGTTATAGTTGCAAATTTTGTCAAAAAGCATTATCATATATAATAGTATATTTTATAAAAAATGGAAAAACTTATTATATATATAAATTATCGGAGGAAGTTAAATGTTTGGTAAAGATTTGGGAATTGATTTAGGTACGGCAAACACATTGGTGTATGCAACGGGTAAGGGACTTATCCTTGATGAGCCATCGGTTGTTGCTTATGATACAAAAACAAATGATTTACTTGCTGTAGGTGAGGAAGCTCGTGAAATGATTGGCAGAACACCTGCAAACATACAGGCAATTCGCCCGCTCAAGGATGGTGTGATTGCCGATTTTGATGTTACAGCCGCTATGCTTAAGTGTTTCATACAAAAATGCGGTGGTGGCAGTATTTTTTCAAAGCCCGGTGTTGTGATTTGTGTGCCCACGGGTGCAACCGATGTTGAAAAAAGAGCTATAATAGAATCTGCCATTTCCGCTGGTTCAAACGAAAAACGCACATATCTTATCGATGAACCTCTTGCCGCCGCTCTCGGTGTGGGCATGGATATTTCATCTCCAAAGGGTTGTATGATAGTTGATATCGGCGGTGGCACAAGTGAGGTTGCCGTTATATCTTTGGGTGGCATTGTAAGCAGCCGTTCAATAAGGGTTGCAGGTGATTGTTTCGATAACTCTATAATAAATTACATCAAAAAGCACCACAATCTTGTGATTGGTGAGCGTACAGCCGAGGAACTCAAAATAGAAATAGGTAAGGCTTGTGACGAAACAATGAATCTTCCTCAAAACAATGAAGATGAAACCGCAGCTGCAACAACAGAGGATTACAACGATAATTACAACGAAAACGTTCCTTATGAGCAGCACTACGACGATTATAACGACAATTATAACGGTGCTTACGAAAACGGCTATGATGAGGATGAAAGACCTGTCAACGGCAGATATGACGATGACAGGTACGATGACAGATATGATGAAAGATATGACGAAAGAGAAAAATATTACGGAAATAATTATCCCGAAAAAGCTTACTACAGAGATAATTACCACGATAATTACGACAGTGACGAATATATAGAAGAAAAATACGAAAACAATACCGAAGAGTATTACGAAAATGAAGAAAATTACTTCGACGAGGACGATGTGACAAAGGTTGTAAACGGTCGTGACCTCATAACGGGACTTCCAAAGGCTATTGAAATATCATCCCGTGAGGTTCTTGCGGCAATATCGGAAAATATATCCGACATTGTGGATGCAATAAAATCAACGCTTGAAAGCACCCCTCCCGAGCTTGCTGCCGACATAATGGAATCGGGAATTATACTCACAGGCGGCGGTGCGCTTCTCGATGGCATTGACGAACTTATATCCAAGGAAACAAAGATGCCGGTTATTGTTGCACCAAAGCCGTTGAAGGCAGTTGCAATAGGTACCGGCAAAGCTATAGAAAATATTGGTAGTCTGAGAAATACTCTTATTTCTTCAAAAAACGCCAGATTATAAGATTGGAGCGAAAATGAGCTTTTTAAATTCCGGAAGAAAAATAGTAATCATTGGTATATTAGCCGTTTCAATAGGTGGAGCAGTATATACGGTGGGAAAAATCAACCCTACCCTGCTTGAACGTTCCGTTGGCAGCGTAATTACTCCTTTGCAAAGCTTTTGCTATGGTGTACGTGATTTTGTTTACGGCAAAGCAGACTATTTCAAAGGTATAAGCCAACTTCAAAACGAAAACAACGAACTTAAAGACGAACTTCTTCTTGCTCGTGTGGAAACAAATCGTCTGCAAAGCGTTGAAAAAGAGAATAAGGAGCTTTATTCTCTTTTGAATATGAAAAGCTACTACACGGATTATGATGTTGCGGGTGCAAAGATAATTGCCAGAGATTCAAGCAATTGGAGCAGCACCTTTCTGATTGACTTGGGCAGTGATGACGGTATTGAAAAAAATATGCCCGTCATATCTTCAAACGGGCTTGTCGGCAAAATAAGCCAATGCAGTGCGGGTTATTCACGAGTGACCACATTGATGGACAGCACGGATTCCATAAGCGCACAAATTACAAGAACAAATGAAACCGCCTACATAACAGGCGACACATCAAATAATAACTTGTGCAAAATCAAGCCAAAAGGCGATGATTTCGATATATTGGAGGGCGATGAAATAATCACATCAAACCTCAGCGATATTTACCCTCAGGGTATAATGATAGGAAGAGTAACCTCTGTGCCCGCATCCGATGATGAGTCAAGCGAGCCATACGCATACGTTGAGCCTGCGGTTGATATCGACCATATTGAAAATGTGCTTGTACTGCGTACAAAAAAGAACAATACCTCCTCAACAGGTGAGGTACAAACAGAGCAAACAACTCAAATTCAAACGGAAGAGCAGACCGAGAAGCAAACAGAAAAACAGAAAGAAAAAGAAACCAAAAAGGATGATATACCTGCAATAGCTTTGGAACCTGCATCCGAAAATACGGATAATTAACGGGAGGTATTATTTTGAAAACAAAATACCTTATCAATATGATTGTGGTGGTTTTACTTTTTGCGGTACAATCCACACTTTTGAATTATTTGAAAATAATGAACGTAAAACCCGATTTAATGCTTATTTACGTTGTTTGCACGGCTTTTATAAACGGTGAATACGAGGGCAGCTTTTACGGAGCATTCTGCGGGCTTTTGCAGGATTGTTTATTTTGCGATTTCGTAGGTATAAACCTTCTTTTATATGCCGCTTGCGGTTTTATTGCGGGACTTGTATACAGAATGTTTTATAAAGAAAACTACCTTGCACCGGTGCTATGCGTGGTTTGTTTATCTTTGCTTTTTAATTTTTTGTACTATGTGCTTTTTGTACTTTTGAGAGGGGATACAAATATTCTTTATTACATAAAGACCGTATTCATCCCCGCAATTATATATAACTGTGTTTTCACACTGCCCATATATGCCGTTTCATATTATATAAACGAATATATGAGCATAAACAATATAGGAAAAAGACGATTATTTTGAGGTGAAATTTTATGCTTAACCGGTATAATAACGACAACAACTACGAATCCGAAAAGTCATCTCATATAAGACTTGTTATTATGGGCTGTGTTGTTGCCCTACTCTTTTGCGTTTTGGTTGTCAAGCTTTTTTCAATGCAAATAATGTCGGGTGACTATTATAACCGTGAGGTTAAAGACACAACGGTGAAAGAGGTTCAGGTCACAGCCGCAAGAGGCAATATATATGACAAATACGGCAGAGCCGTGGCAGACAGTGTTCCCGCTTCCGTGGTGAATATAGACCCAAGTATATCAGTGGATAACTTAAACGATGCCCTTCTTGAAGTTATAAAGCTTTTGGAGGAAAACGGAGAAGAGCTTTCCATAAGTCTGCCTATCTCGGAAGAAGAACCTCATACCTTTCTTTTTGACGGCAGTCCGTCACTTGAAAAAACTTGGAAAGGTGACCTCAATCTTGATGAGGATATAACCGCTGATGAAGCATATAAGGAATTGATTGAAAAATTCGATATTCCGACAAATCTTGACAATTCACACACTGCACAGCTTATAGCAATACGTTCTGCTATGTATCAAAAAAGATATTCAAAATATGTTCCCGTGCAGCTTGCCTGTCAAATTTCGGAAAAAACTTCAACAGCGATACAAGAAAGAAATTCCGACTTTCCCTGTGTATACGTTTCAACCGAGCTTTTGAGGGAATATCCTTATGCCGAAAGTCTTTCACATATCCTCGGCTATACGGGTAAAATCACACAGGAAGAGCTTGAAACATACAAAGATGATTCCTACACATCAAATGATGTTGTCGGTAAAGACGGTATAGAAAAAGCATTTGAGCTTGAACTTAACGGCGAGGACGGAACGGAGCTTGTTGAGGTTGACAGCACCGGCAGAAGAATTTCCACCATTTCGGAAGGAGCCGTATCTCCGAAAGCAGGCAACAACGTATTTCTTACCCTTGATGCCAACTTGCAGAAAAAAGCATACAAGGCTTTGGAAAGCTCACTTGCAAAAACACAGATTTCAAGATTATCGGGCACGAGCAAGGATTTCACATACAATATTGACGATGTTATGAAATCAATCATAAATTCAAACTCTCTGCATTTGAGTGAGGTTATGTCATCGGAAACTGGAACAACTCAATATTCCATACGTTCCGCTATTGTGAAAAGGGATGCAAACAGTGTTGATGATGTTGAAAAAGCAAGGGAAGCACTTTTAACCTGTTACGAAAAAGGAGATGTAAGGGGAAATACAATTCTGCTTGCAATGATTGAACAGGGCACAATGCAACCCGATGATGATATGATTTCAAAGCTTAAATCAGGTGGAATTTCTTCACTTCGTGCGGTTTTGAATATGCTTACGGACGGAACAATGACACCTGCTATGACAGCTATGGACCCTTGCACGGGTTCTGCAGTTGTTACCGATGTAAAAACAGGTGGTGTACTTGCCGCAGTTTCATATCCGTCATACGATAACAATGAGTTTGTAAACAACTTCAACTCAAAATATTACAGACAGCTGCAAAGCAGCACCCTCACACCTATGGTGAACAGACCTTTCACAGAGCCTCGTGCACCCGGTTCAATATTTAAAATGATAACGGCTGTAACGGGCTTGCAGGAGGGCTTTATAACTCCAAACACCACTATACACGATGAGGGTACATTTAAGGATGCGGGTGTTCCATACGCAAAGTGCTGGATAAACAACGGCAACGGTTCTCATGGTGATGTGACGGTATCACACGCCCTTGAAGTATCCTGCAACTACTTTTTTTACACACTGTCATATTCTTTCGGTAAAAACAAAAAGGATACCGACGGAATTGCGCTTTTGAATAAATATATGACAAGCTTCGGACTCAACGACCCTGTCGGTGTTGAAATATATGAGCTGTATGATTCCATGTCCGACTATCCTTCAAAAATTTCGGGACCGGAATACAAGGAATATGTCACCAAGCTGAGAAATCCCGATGCAACCGCCTCCGATTTGAAATGGACAGCGGGTGATACCATCAGAACGGCAATAGGACAGTCATTAAACAACTACACATCCGCACAGATGTCCAAATACGTTGCCACCCTTGTAAACGGTGGCACCCGCTATAAAATGCACCTCCTTGACAGTGTAACAACAGATGAGGGAGAGGTTGTTAAAAAATCCGAAAGTGAAATCGAGGACAAAATAACCATAGACAAAAAAAATCTCGATGCCGTATTTAACGGTATGTTGCTTGTTACAACGGGTGAAAACGGTACACTCAGAAAGGTTTTCAGTGATTATCCCGTAAAGGTCGGTGCAAAATCAGGTACCGCACAGGAGTCCAAAAAGCGCAGCGAGCATACAACATTTGTTGCCTTTGCTCCGTACGAGGAACCTCAAATTGCAATTTCCGTTATGATACCATTCGGAAACGATTCCGCAACCACCCCTGCCCCAAATACCGCAAAACAGATTATAAGCGAGTATTTAAAGGTCGATAACAAGCCCGAGACAAACAGTAAAAACGAATTAACCAAATAAATAGAGCTTTGTGATTTTATTTGTCAGAATTTTTTTACAGAAAACAGGTGAAAAATCTTTTATTTTCTGTTATAATCATCTTATATAGAAAATTTTAATTCTGTAGCGGAGGATTTGTATATGAGTAAGGTAATTGTAGTAACATCGGGTAAAGGAGGTGTCGGCAAAACAACAACATCCGCCAGCATAGGCACGGGACTTGCCCTTGAGGGCAAAAAGGTTGTGCTTATAGATGCGGATATAGGTCTCAGAAATCTTGATGTGGTTATGGGGCTTGAAAACAGAATAATATATGACCTTATAAACGTGATTGAGGGGTCTTGCCGTCTTAAGCAAGCACTCATACGTGATAAGCGTTTTGAAGGACTATATCTTCTTCCTGCGGCACAAACAAGGGACAAGGATTGCATAAATCCAAGTCAAATGAAAAAGCTTTGCGAAACCTTGAAAGAGGAAGGCTTTGAATACATAATCATCGATTGCCCCGCAGGTATTGAACAAGGCTTTAAAAATGCCATAGCAGGTGCGGACACTGCAATTGTTGTGACAACGCCCGAGGTTTCCGCCGTCAGAGATGCCGACAGAATAATAGGTATGCTTGCGGCAAACGGCATTGATAAACCTCTTCTTGTTTTAAACCGACTCAGACCCGATATGGTGCAAAAAAATCAGATGATGTCGGTTGAGGATGTCAATGAGATACTTGCAGTTGATGTGCTTGGCGTTGTTCCCGATGATGAATCTATAATAATTGCAACAAACAAGGGGATACCGGTTGTTGCCGATAAAGATTCAGCCGCCGGCAAAGCTTTCGGAAATATAGTCCAAAGATTACTCGGCAATAACACACCTTTGATGGATTTCAGCCAAATCAACAAAAGCAAGGGAGGTTTTGCCTCTAAATTGAAAAAATTTTTCAAAATCAGCTAGGAGGGTCGTATGCTTGGATTTTCCTTTAGCAAAACAAAAAACAAAATCACTTCATCCGGAACAATTGCAAAAAACAGACTTAAAGCTCTGCTTACAAATGACAGAACAGCCTGTTCCACACAGGTGCTTGATATGCTGAGGCTTGATATTGCAAGCGTGATAGAAAGCTATGTAAACATAAACTCCGATGAACTGACACTCAATATAAGCAGAACAGATGATAATACAGCACCGATACTTATTGCTGCTGTACCTCTTATTGAAAAGAGATAAAGGGAGTTTGCTATGAACACGGGAAAAATTTTTAAAAGCATTGACTTTTCACTTATCATTGCCGTGATTGCCCTTTCAATATTCGGTATTATTATAATCGGCAGTGCCGTCCATATAAATACGGACGGAATACAGGGCAGCTTCACAAATCAAATTATTTGGCTTTCAACGGGAATTATATTGATGATAATTGCCGCTGCCATAGATTATAAATTGATTGGAAAATTCTATGTTGCACTCTATATTCTCAATTTGGTGTTGCTTACTTTGGTTCTTATCATAGGAACAGAAGAGGCAAATGTCAAAAGATGGTTATTCGGAATACAGCCATCTGAATTTTCTAAGATATTTATGATAATTTATTTGTCAAAATATATTGACAAAATGAAAGAAAAGATAAATAATATAAGTATACTGCTTTTAGCATTTGTATCTACCGTAGTACCATTTATATTAATCAAAGAAGAACCATCACTTTCGGCAGGTTTGGTATTGCTTGCCATATTGGTGACGGAGTTATTTGTGGGTGGACTTAATAAAAAGTATATAGAAATTTCAATTGCGGTTGTTGCGGTTGTTGCAATTGTGCTCTATGTGGACTTGCTTACGCCGAAACACAGGATATTGAGTTTGTTTCTCGAGCCATATCATATAAAACGTCTGCTTACACAACTTAATCCCGACCCGTCAAGTGCGGATTACTACCAAACAAAAAATTCAATATGGGCAATAGGTGCGGGACAGCTGACAGGTAAGGGCTTATACAACGGAACGATAAACCAGCTCAGCTACCTTCCCTACTCTCACAACGATTTCATATTTTCGGTTGTCGGTGAGGAATTTGGGTTTATAGGTTGCGTTTGCGTGCTCATCGCAATGCTGTTTATAATTCTCAGATGTATAATTGCAGCCTATAATGCCGAAGATGGTCTTGGACGTCTTATATGTGCCGGTGTTGCAGGTATGTTTACCTTTCAAACTTTCACAAATGTAGGCGTTGCTACGGGGCTTTTGCCCAATACAGGTATGCCGTTTCCTTTTTTGAGCTATGGGGGCAGCTCAATGTGGATTAACCTTATTGCGGTGGGACTTGTATTAAACGTAGGTATAAACAGAAAAAAATCAATGTTTTAATTTATTCAATAAACTTTAAGGAGGGATTTTTTAATGAACATTGCATTAGTCGCACACGACAACAAAAAAACTTTAATGGAAAATTTATGTATCGCATACAGACACATTTTGATTAAGCACGAACTGTATGCCACAGGTACAACAGGTCTTTTGATAGAGGAAACATCAAACTTACCGGTACACAAATATCTTGCAGGTCATCTGGGCGGGGAACAGCAGTTGGGTTCTCAGATTGCAAGCAACGATATTGACCTTGTTATTTTCCTTCGTGACCCCGTTACACAGAAAAACTACGAGCCGGACATAAATTCAGTGCTCAGGCTTTGCGATATACACAACATTCCTCTTGCAAGTAACCTCGCAACAGCAGAAGCTTTATTGCTGGCACTTGACAGAGGTGACTTGGATTGGAGAAATATTGTCAGATAATTATACTTTGGTACTTGCTTGTCAATATCGTACTTTTTGTAATGATGGGTATTGACAAGCATAAGGCTAAGTTACACAAATGGAGGATACCTGAAATCACACTCTTGCTCACGGGCTTTTTAGGTGGTTTCATAGGCGGTTTAATTGGTATGCACATTTTCAGGCATAAAACCAAAAAGGGGTATTTTCACGCAGTGTACATAATTTCCGCCATACTCCATATATATCTTCTGTATACGTTTTTAATAAAATAAAATTTATATAAACCAAGGAGGCTATTTTTATGAAACAATTTGCAAAAGAGTTTAAAGAGTTTCTTATGAGGGGTAACGTCATGGACCTTGCAGTCGGCGTTATCATCGGCGGTGCTTTTCAAGCCATTGTCAACTCACTTGTTGATGACATCATCAACCCGTTGCTGAGCATTTTCCTTAAAGATGTTGATTTCAGTTCACTTACGCTGAATATCTTGAATGCAAAACTCGGTTACGGCTCATTGATTAACGCCATCATCACCTTCCTCATCAACGGTCTTGTTATCTTTATTTTGGTAAAGGCAATCAACAAGTCCATGACAGCTTTCAAGAAGGAAGAAGCTCCTGCCGACGAAGCTCCTACAACAAAGATTTGTCCTTTCTGTAAGAGTGAAATCTCAATTGATGCAACAAGATGTCCACACTGTACATCACAGCTTGAGCAGTAAGATTTAATACATATTCAAATTAAACCCACATTTTTGTGGGTTTTTTTGTATGAAAAATTATATAAAAAATCGGCAACCACATTTATCTGTGATTGCCGTATGTGCTTAGAGTTTATGTTTTCTTTCTGTTCTTGTCTTTTTTATATCCTTATTGAGCGTTACAATTTCGGTTGCAAATTCATAAGCTTCCTCCATTGTGTTGAAGAACTTTTCTTTACCCATTCTCTTTTCACAGCCGTAGTTTTGAAGCACCTTATAAGGCTGTTCCTGAAGCTCGGCATAGAGCACCATAATATGATATGTCTTTGCATAGTCTATTATGTGCTTAAGTGAATCAAGGGAAGTACCGTCAATCATAGGCACATTCTTCATTCTCAAAATAAGTATATCCGTCTTTTGGTTCATATTTTTCATAACATCCACAAATCTTGTTGATGCACCGAAAAACATAGGACCTGCAAGCTCATAAACCATAATTTCTTTATTTATATACTTATATGTATCTGATTCCGAAACCTTTGAAACGGTTGATATGTTGAATGTTTCTGACATCTTTTTCATAAATGTGAACATTGCAAGCACCATACCAACCTCAATTGCAACAACGAGGTCAAATATAACGGTGAGAACGAACGTAAGTATAAGCACCGCAAAATCGGATTTTGTTGTTTTTGCGATTTCGGCAAACTCTCTGAACTCACACATATTGTAACTTGTTACGATAAGTATAGCTGCAAGTGTACTCATAGGTATCATCTTTGCAAGAGGCATTGCAACAAGCATAATTATCAAAAGTGTGATTGCGTGAACCATACCCGCAATAGGAGTTCTGCCGCCGTTTTTGATATTAGCCGCTGTTCTTGCAATTGCACCCGTTGCAGGCAAGCCGCCGAAAAGTGCACTTGCTATGTTTGCAACACCTTGTGCGATAAGCTCTTGATTTGAATTGTGCTTATCACCCGTCATACCGTCTGCAACAACGGCTGAAAGAAGTGACTCGATGCCCGCAAGTATCGCAATTGTGAGTGCGGGCTGAATAAGCTCGGCTATGTTTACATTTGCGTAATTGGGCAAATGCGGCATAGGGAACTGACCGCTTATGTTTGAAAACTTTGAACCTATTGTCTGCACATCGGTAGCTATTCCGTTTTTCTGCAAAACTTGAACAAGCACAGTTGTTACAATAAGCGCCACAAGTGAACCGGGGATTTTTTTATTTATTTTGCCCCAGCCGATTATAATAAGTATTGCAAGTATACCGATACCTGTTGCCGCAAAATTTATTTTGTCAAGGTTGTGGAGATATGTATTCCACTTTCCCAAAAATTCTGAGCTTATCGGGCTGATGTTCATACCCAAAAAGTCATTGAGCTGTGTTGAAAACAGCGTAACGGCAATACCCGTCGTAAAACCTACCGTAATCGGGAATGGAATAAACTTTATTACATCACCAAGCTTAAATATGCCAAACAATATCAGGAACACACCTGCAAGAACCGTTGCAACCGAAAGTCCCTCAATGCCGTATTTTTCTATAATACCACAGATTATTACAACAAATGCCGCTGTAGGGCCGCCGATTTGCACACGGCTACCGCCCAAAAATGATATAAAGAAGCCTGCAACTATTGCCGTAACAAGACCAACTTCGGGTGATACTCCCGAAGATATTGCAAGTGCTATTGAAAGCGGAAGTGCAACAACCGCCACGATAAGACCCGCAACAATATCGTTGATTAGATTTTTACCCTTAAAATCTTCGGGTGAGGTTTTAAGGAGTTCAAAAAGTTTAGGTTTCATTTTTATCCTCCGAATTTATCGTTACTGTATATTATTTTGTTTTTTGCAAGCAACAATGCAGTTATTCATAAGCATTGCAATTGTCATAGGTCCCACACCACCGGGTACGGGAGTGATATAACCGACTTTATCCTTAACATCGTCAAAGTCCACATCACCGCAAAGTTTTCCGTTTGCCATTCTGTTTATGCCAACATCAATTATGCAAGCACCCTCTTTAACCATATCGGCTTTCACAAATTTTTCCTTTCCTATAGCGGCAACAAGTATATCGGCTGATGCACAAATTTCCTTAAGGTTCTGTGTTTTTGAATGTGTTGTTGTGACAGTACCGTTTTCGGAAAGCAAAAGCATACCGACAGGCTTACCCACGATGTTGCTTCTTCCAAGCACAACGCAGTTTTTGCCCGTAATATCCACGCCGCTTCTTTTTATAAGCTCAATACAGCCGGCAGGTGTGCAAGCCTTCAAATCAGCCTTGCCTATGCTCAAAAGACCTACGTTATAAGGGTGGAAACCGTCAACGTCCTTTTCGGGATTTATTCTCAAAAGCACCTTATTTTCATCAATGTGCTTTGGCAGCGGAAGCTGAACAAGTATGCCGTTGCACTCCTTGTTATCGTTAAGCTCATCAATAAGCTTCAAAAGTTCTGCCTCCGTTGTTTCCTCGGAAAGTTCATAGCTCAATGACTTTATGCCGCAGTATTCGCAGGCTTTCTTTTTATTACGCACATAAACCTGACTTGCGGGATTTTCACCCACAAGTATAACCGCAAGACAAGGCTCTACGCCCTTTGACTTAAGCTCATCCGTTTTTTGCTTCACCTCGTTTTTAATATCGAGGGAAATCTTCTTTCCGTCAATTATAGTTGCCATTTTTTTATCCTCCATATTCTCAACCAAGGCAATCCTTAAAATTGAGAGATTTTAATTCGAAATTTTCTTTATCTATGACGTGAAGATAGTATATCATCTTTCCCGCAACACAAACATATTTTGCATCATCGTCAACAAACTTAACACTGTTTTTTCCGTCTATATCGGCACGATATATTTTATCCTCATCATCATAGTTGACATAGTATATTTTCCCGTCATCGGAAACAGTAAATGTACCGCACTGCCCGTCAATTACCTGCTCGGCATCGCTGTAATCATTTCTGTTTATTCTGTACAGCTTGTTTGTACCCTTATTGTTTATAGAAGTTTGCAGGTCGGTAAAATAAAGATAATCGTCCGTAACGTTCAAATAACCGCCTATATAGTTGCAAACCTTTTCATTAACTTTAGTTATAAAATTAACCCTGTAAATACCGTATGTGTCCTTATCTATATTTGAATAATAAACATCATCGCCGATTACATTCACATAGTCGGCAGGTATTTCGGAAAGCTGCCAAAACTGACTTCCGTCAAGCTCCGTTCTGTAAAGAGTGCGGTTGTCATCGTAGTTGGAAAAATACATATATCCGTTTGAAACGTTAAGATAATAAGCCGCTTGGTCGTATATCATTTGATTGTCACTGCCGTCAATCTTCATTCTGTAAATGTGAAAATCATCATCGGCATTGCAGTAATATATATAATCACCCGCAACATTTAAAAAATATGATGTACAATCATTGAGCTTTACGGGGTTCTCGCCATTTTTATCCGTTCTGTAAATTTTATAGCCATCCTCACCGTTTTGAGAATAAATGTATTTTCCGTGCTTCACAGCCGCACCGAAATTTACAATATTTCCGTTTACATTTCCGTGTTCCGTGGAATAATATTTATCTTGACTTTCAACGGTATTATTTGTATTATTGCCGTTGTTATTGCTGCCGCTGTCATTTCCGAAAAGACTACAGCCTGTAAGCAAAATTGCCGCCATCGCAACAGCCGCAACAGTCTTTGTCCGTTTCATTTATATTACCTCCGATTTTTATTCCGATATATGATATCAGAAAAGACCCGTTATCCTACCGTCTTCGTCTATATCTATATTTTCTGCCGCAGGCACTTTGGGAAGACCGGGCATTGTCATTATATTGCCTGCAAGAGCAACTATAAAGCCTGCACCCGCACTGAGGCGAATTTCATTTATAGTTACCGTAAAGCCCTGAGGTCTGCCGAGAAGCTCCTTGTTATCACTGAGAGAATACTGTGTTTTAGCGATACATACAGGCATCTTATCCATCTTAAGACCCGCAATTCTGTCTATTTCTTTCTTAGCCTTTGGTGAGAATGTTACACCGTCTGCACCGTATATTTCCTTACATATTGTTTCAATCTTTGATTCAATGCTGTCCTCAACACTGTAAAGAGGCTTGAAGTTACTCTTCTTAGTTTCCATAACTTCAAGAAGCTTCTTTCCAAGCTCCATACCGCCTTCGCCGCCTTTTGCCCAAACCTCGGAAAGAGCAAAATCAGCACCCATCTTTTCGCAGCGTTCCTTAATATAGTCAACCTCAATCTCACTGTCTGTGATAAAGCTGTTGAGTGTAACAACAACGGGCACACCGAACTTTTGAAGATTTTCAATATGCTTTTCAAGGTTTGCAAAGCCTTTCATGACAGCCTCAACATTTTCTTCGCCAAGGTCTGCCTTAGGAACACCGCCGTTATATTTAAGTGCTCTCACGGTTGCAACCAAAACAACAGCATCGGGCTTAAGACCTGCCTTACGACACTTTATATCAAAGAACTTTTCAGCACCCAAATCAGCACCGAAACCTGCTTCGGTGATAACAACATCCGCAAGCTTCATAGCTGTTTTCGTGGCCTTTACACTGTTACAGCCGTGAGCAATGTTTGCAAACGGGCCACCGTGGATTATTGCAGGTGAATGTTCAAGTGTCTGCACAAGGTTAGGCTTAAGTGCATCTTTTAAAAGTGCAGCCATAGCACCGACAATCTTCAAATCCTTTGGTGTAACCGGCTTGCCGTCATAAGTGTAGGCAACAACCATTTTGCCGAGCATTTCCTTAAGGTCTGTAATGTTTTCGGCAAGACAGACAACAGCCATAATTTCGGAAGCAACGGTTATCATAAAACCGTCTTCTCTTGTCACACCGTTGAGTTTTCCGCCCAAACCTACGGCAATATTTCTGAGCACTCTGTCGTTCAAATCAACACATCTCTTCCAAACAATATTGTTTGTGTCGATACCAAGCTTGTTGCCCTGATGAATATGATTATCTATAACGGAAGCAAGAAGATTGTTTGCTGTTGTCATTGCGTGAATATCGCCCGTAAAGTGAAGGTTTATATCCTCCATAGGTACAACCTGTGCATAGCCGCCGCCTGCCGCACCGCCTTTCATACCCATGCATGGACCGAGAGATGGCTCACGAAGTGCCACAAGTGTCTTTACACCCATTTTGTTGAGTCCTTCGGCAAGACCGATTGTTGTCGTAGTCTTACCCTCGCCCGCAGGTGTAGGATTTATAGCTGTAACAAGTACAAGCTTTGCATCTTTCTTATCTTCGTTTTTCTTATAAATGTCATTTGAAAGCTTTGCTTTATACTTACCGTAAAGTTCCAAATCATCGGCATCTATACCGAAATTTTCAGCAACCTTTGTTATAGGCTCAAGCACACATTCCTGAGCAATTTCAATGTCACTTTTAATTTTTGTCATTTTTGTATCCTCCCTAAAAAGTAAACGCCGTTTAAACCGACGTTTACAAAATATAAAACAAATTTAACCGTGCAGCCTTATTACATATCTTCGTAACGGCTTTTTCTGTCATAAAGTTCTGCCTTATCCATATAAACGGCTCTTCCCTTTGTGCCGTTATCGGGGCCGACAATACCTCTTTCTTCAAGGTCTTCTATTATTCTTGCCGCTCTGTTATATCCTATTCTGAATCGTCTTTGAACAAGACCTATTGAAGCCTTGCCCTTTTTAACAAGAAATTCTATAACTTCGTTTGTGAGCTCGTCCTCACCCGCACCGCTGTCGGATGAATCATCATCGTCGCTTTCGGCACTGACTGCGGCTTTTTCAATCTCGCTTATTACACTTTCATCATAGTTACCGTCGTCAACCTTTATGAAGTTTACGATTTTTTCAACCTCATCGTCCTTTACGAAAGCACCCTGTATTCTGAGCGGTGTATTTATATCCACGCCCTTTACACCTGCCGCTTTCATAATCATATCACCCATGCCTAAAAGCTTATCGGCACCGCTGCCGTCAAGTATGGTTTTTGAATCCACGGCAGAAGCAACTTTGAAAGCAATTCTTGATGGTATATTTGATTTGATTACACCCGTGATGACATCAACGGACGGTCTCTGTGTTGCAACAATAAGGTGCATACCCGCAGCTCTCGCAAGCTGTGTAAGACGCTGAATATATGCTTCAACTTCTTTTTTGGCTGAAAGCATAAGGTCGGCAAGCTCGTCTATGATGATAACAATATGCGGCAACTTACCGCCCTCCGGCATAAGCTTGTTGTAGCCCGCAAGGTTTCTTGTACCTGTTTGTGCAAAAAGATTATATCTTCTGTCCATCTCCGTGCAAGCCCATCTGAGTGCACCTGCCGCCTTGTGTACATCGGTAACAACAGGCACAAGCAAATGCGGTATATCATTGTAAACACTAAGCTCAACAACCTTGGGGTCAACCATTATAAGCCTTACCTCGGATGGTGTAGCCTTATATAATATACTTGTGATAAGCGTATTTATACATACGGACTTACCCGAACCGGTAGCACCTGCAATAAGCAAATGCGGCATCTTTGATATATCCGC
The DNA here is from genome assembly GCA_964624605.1 of uncultured Lachnospiraceae bacterium. Classification (GTDB taxonomy): domain Bacteria; phylum Bacillota; class Clostridia; order Lachnospirales; family CAG-274; genus CAZUXS01. The sequence goes on from CAZUXS010000003.1 coordinate 39,055, forward strand.
AATTATAACATTACCCGCAATGTCCTTACCTATACCGAAAGCAAGCTTGCTTTCAAATTCCTGAAATTTATCGGTCATAAGTATTTCGCTGAAATATACCGGAGTGACTTCATCATTCGGTATTTCAATACCTATAGCGGATTTACCCGGTATAGGTGCTTCAATACGCACACTCTTTGCCGCAAGTGAAAGCATAATATCATCTTCAAGGCTTACGATTTTGTTTACACGCACACCCTGCGGAGGCGTAATCTCGTATCTTGTTACGGCAGGACCTTGACTTATGTTATTTACCTTTGCATTTATGCCGAATGTGGCAAGTGTGGCTTCAAGCTTCTTAGCCTTTTCGATTATCTCTGTGCGAGAACCCATGCTGTGTATTTTTGGATTGGTGGATAAAAACTCAATTTTAGGGAATTGATATTTTGCACTGCCGACAGCCTCTTCATCAGTCTTTAAGACATCAACAGTTTTCACCTTTTCCGCTTCAATTATTACGGGTTCATCTTCCACGGTTTCGGCTTGGGTTGAATAAGCTTCTTTTGAATAAGCTTCCTTTGAATGAACCATATTCGGCTTTTCCTCTTGATACTCGGGAACTTCTTCCTCAATTTCAAAGTTACCAACAGGTTTTGACGTTGAGTTTTCAATGCCGGAGGACATAACCTCCCTCAAAGATCTGCCATAAATCGGAGTATCCTCTTTATAAGCCTTTTCAACATTTGTCGTCTCAATATCACCATAATCGTTGATTTGCTGTGGCATTTCAGCATTCTGCACAGTTTCCTCAAAAGTTGCATCCGATTCACTCCTTGCGACATCATCAGCGGCAGTATTCACCGCACTTTCACTGTATTTAGGCAGATTGTTTTCCTCACTGTTTTTATGAGTTGACCTCACATAAACACCCATAGGATTCACAACATAAGCACTTTGCTCACTATCGGAATCTGTATTTTCGGGTTCAGCCCTATATTCATGAATATCATATTCTTCGTTGATATCCTGTGGCTTCGGCTGTTCAACACTTTCAAATCTTTCCTCGGCAACCTCGGGCATTTCAACATCGGCAACATTCTCAGCCTCGTCCGCAGCCTTATCCTCTTGCTCTGCGTAGGTGGTATTAAACTTTGCGGTTTCTTTTTTCCTATCATAACCTTCAAAAAGGTCACTTACCTTAGCTCCGCCATCTCTTTCCATTCTTATTTTCTGCTCGGCGGCTCTTACGGTTTCTCGCAAATTAGGCATACTTCCGACTCTCACACCCACATTCGGATTATATATTCTGTTGTTTTTATTTATGAAATCCATCTCAATATCAACAGCATCATCCTCACCCGATTCAACCTCATCACTTATATTAAAGTGAGGTACACCGAGGGTGTTGACCATATCTTGATATTCCTTTTCTCTCTTGTTTACCTCGGAAAGGGCTTCAAGTCTGCGTTTTTGCTCTGCGGCACTCTCTTTTCTCTTTTTCGGTGCTGTTGACCAAACCGCATCTTCCTGCAATTTTTCAAGCTTTGCCCTCTTTCTTCTTATGCTTTCGTAATCCGGCACAAAGCTTGTTTTATTTTTCGGCTCCTCCGTTGTGGCAGCCTCTTCTTCAATTTCTTCCTTTACGGCTTCGCTTTCCGTTTCGTCAATTTCTTCATCTTCGTCATTGTAAGTATCATCGTAAGATAAATCCTTGGCGGAAAAAATTTTGTTTTTAAGCATTGATATTATCTCGGATGTTTTTTTCATGAAAGACGGTTGCTCTTTATTTTCCTCATAATCGTCGGGTGCTTCATAATCATCTTCATAATCATCACTGTAAGTATCTTCATACTCTTCTTTTCTGTTACGTTTTGAGGAAGTTTCCTCATCATTTTGTTTATATGTCATTGCTGCACTTGCCTCTTCACCTATACCTGTTACAAACATCTTTATTTTTGATATGACATCCACAAATGATTTTCCCGTAAGCATAATACAGCAAACCAAAGTGAGCAGAACAAAAATAAAGAAAATAACAAATTTACCGTTTATTGTAAATATTTTGAGCAAAGCTCCGCCTATGAGTGCCCCTAAGAAGCCTCCGTTAGTCAAATCTCCGCACAAATAATAATATGCCACGTGTTGCAGATAGCTGAAGGCAACAGTTGTCGAATTTGCTCTGAGCACATGTATCATACTGCAAAGCGAAGCAATAAGACAAATCAAAACCGTAAATTTGAATTTCAGAAACATTATATCCCTGTTTTTTAGTGTTATATATCCGTAATACCCGAGTGCAAACGGAATAACCACACTGCAAAAACCAAAGGTATGCAATATAATGTATTTATAGGCTATGCCCGCATAGCCGAGCGAATCATACGTGAAGGCAAAAAAAAGCAAAAGCGCCGCCACACCCAAAAGTATAATTCCCCTAACCTCATTTGTAAGACGCATTTCTTCCGAAGTTTTTTTGCGTTTCGTACTTTTAGCTTTGCCCTTAGGTGAGGACTTTGACTTTTTCGCCGTAGACGTGCTTTTCTTGTCATTCTTGTTCTTTACGGTATTTTCGGTCTTTTTCCCGTCGCTTTCGGCTTTGTTCATCGAAAGCTCTTTATCATTATTTTTTTCCGTTTGTTCGTTATTTTTATTGGTAGCCACTATCAAATTCTCCTATTCCCTCAATTTACTTTTACATTATAACACATTTTTTACAAATCAACAACCATAATTTACAAATCTTATTGCAAATAGAAAAATAATGTGTTAAACTAATTTATATACATAGAACTAAAGAGGTGAATATCTTGGAGAAAAATTATCTGGATACAAAAATCGGCATAATAGGTGGCGGTCAGCTCGGGCAAATGATGCTTTTGGAAGCTAAAAAGCTCGGTTTTTACGTTACGGTGCTTGACCCAACCAAGGATTGCCCCGCTCACAGTCTTTGTGATGAGCACATCATTGCCGACTTTAACGATAAATCCGCTTTTCGCAAGCTTGCCGAAAAAAGCGATGTTATCACCTATGAATTTGAACACATAGATGCAGAAGCACTTTTGGAGCTTGAAAGCGAGGGATATAAGGTATATCCCACTGCTAAAAGTCTGCAAGTGATACAGGATAAGCTCACACAAAAGTGTAAAATGACACAAAACAATTTACCTGTGCCGGATTTCATGGCTATAGCCGATATGAACGATATGGTTGAAGCGGGAAAGCTTTACGGCTATCCGTATATGCTTAAAGCACGCACAGGCGGCTATGACGGCAAGGGAAATGCCGTTGTGCATTCAGTAAACGATATTGAAAACGCATATAAAGAACTCGGCAGCGGAAAGCTTAAGCTTATGGCTGAAAAAATGATAAATTTCAGAATGGAAACTTCCGTGCTTGCCTGTCGCAGCTTAAACGGTGACATAGCCGTTTATCCCGTAGGCGATAACAGACACAAGGACAGTATTCTTCACGAAACACTTGTACCTGCCGATATTTCTCCCGATGCAACAAAAAAGGCAATGCTTGTTGCACAAAGAGTTATGGAAATTTTTGACGGTGTGGGTATGTTCTGCGTTGAGATGTTTGTGACCGAAAATGATGACATACTTGTAAACGAGGTTGCACCACGTCCTCACAATTCGGGTCACTACACAATTGAGGGCTGCGTTACAAGTCAGTTTGAAAATCATATAAGAGCGATTGTGGGCTTGCCGCTTGGTGATACCTCACTTATCCGCCCTACCGTTATGGTCAACCTTTTGGGTGATACTCACTACGAGGGTGACACAATTATAAAGGGGCTTTACGATGCACTTTCACTCAAAGGTGTTTCCGTGCACATCTACGGCAAAAAGCAATCAAAACCCAAACGTAAAATGGGACACATCACAGCTGTAGCCGATTCCGTTGCAAGGGCAAAAGACCTTGCCGAAAGAGCCTACGATGCTATGTGGATAATTTCCGATAAGAAAACGGAAGAATAAAAAAGGAGCTGATTATTATGGATAAACCGATTGTTGGTATTATTATGGGCAGTGACAGTGATTTGCCCGTTATGAGCGAAGCGGCAAAGATACTTGATGAATTTGGAGTAAGCTATGAATTGACTATTGTTTCCGCACATCGTACACCCGATAGAATGTATGAATATGCAAAAACAGCCGCTCAAAGAGGACTTAAGATAATAATTGCAGGTGCAGGCGGTGCGGCTCACCTCCCCGGTATGACGGCGGCAATCACAAGTTTGCCCGTAATCGGCGTACCCGTTAAAACAAGAGCACTCAGCGGTGTTGACTCACTCTATTCCATAGTTCAAATGCCCGGTGGCATACCCGTTGCCACCGTTGCAATCAACGGTGCAAAAAATGCGGGACTTCTTGCCGTTCAAACACTTGCGGCTTTTGACGATGAACTTCAAAAGAAGGTTATCGCATATAAGGAGGAGCTTGACAGTTCCGTGCAGGTCAAGGCGGAAAAGCTTGAAAAAGAGGGTTATAACACCTATCTTGAGAGTATGAACAAATAGTTTTACCACTTACCATATTGCATTAAGGAGCAATTTGCAATGGATTATAACAAAACAATAGGCGCAAATATTCGCTTTGAACGTGAAAGAAGAAATCTTACAATAGATAACTTTGCCAAAATATTGGGGGTATCCGCCACCACTTTGGGACTTATCGAAAGAGGACAAAGAGGCACATCCATTCCTAATCTTGTGAGGATATGCAGTTTTTTTGATATTACACTCGATGACCTCATATTGAAAGATTTGTCTTCAAAAAATATGCTTATCAAGGAAACCGACAAAAGCAAGGATGCAAAAAACAGAGAATTACTTCACTGCTATGCAAATTCACTTGACAGCGAAGTTATTGAGGCTGTGCTGAACATAATCAAAATAGAAAACAATCTTCTTGCTTCCTTGAAAAGCAAGGAAAACGATGATTTATACCATTAAAGAAAATCCCGCTACGCAAATTTACGTGGTGGGATTTTTTTGAATTACCTGTTAATTATTATCGCAGCTGACGGTAAGCTTTGTGCCGTCATAGTCGATATATATTGTACTGCCGGGTTCAATGTCACTTGCTATTATAAGCCTGCTCACAATTGTTTCAACTTTGCTCTGTATGAATCTCTTCAAAGGTCTTGCACCGTAAATCGGGTCATAGCCGCTGTTTACAATATAATCCTTTGCTGCCGCACTCACTTCAAGGCTGAGCTGCTTATCTTCCAATCTCTTATCGAGGTTTTTAAGCATAAGCTCAACAACGGAAGTTATTTCTTTCTTTGAAAGCGGCTTATAGAATACTATATCATCAAGACGGTTCAAAAATTCCGGTCTGAACTGTGTCTTAAGCAAATTGTTGACCTGTTCTTTTGCCTCTTCACTTATTGTGTTATCATCCTGTATTCCCTCAAGAATATAGTTTGAACCGAGGTTTGACGTAAGAATTATAATAGTATTCTTGAAATCAACCGTTCTGCCCTGTGAATCCGTTATTCTACCATCGTCAAGCACCTGCAAAAGTATGTTGAAAACATCGGGATGTGCCTTTTCAA
>CAZUXS010000004.1:0-31911 GCA_964624605.1 uncultured Lachnospiraceae bacterium
TTTGTTCGGCTGTATCTCATGATTTAAAGTCACCGCTCAATGTTGTGAATATGCTCATAGACACATTAAAATCGGAGCTTGGCGAAAATCAAACCGATGAGGTTTTGCAGATAACGGATATGATAAGCCAAAAGTCAACACAGCTCATTGTTATGATTGAAAGGCTTTTGGAGTTTTCCAAAATGTGCAATATACAGCCTTTTATAAAATCGGTATCTGTTGAAAACATAATAAAATCCGTATTTGCGGAGCTTAAAAGCCTTGAAAGCGACAGAAATATTAAGCTTGAATGTGCCGATTTGCCGAATGTAAATTGTGATGAAGTGCTTGCGGAAATACTTATAAAAAATATTATGACAAATGCTTTCAAATTTACAAGGCAAAGAAGCGAAGCAAAAATAATTGTGACAAGTGAAAGTATGCAAGACTATATTGTTATATCGGTAAAGGATAACGGTGCGGGTTTTGATATGGCATATTCCGATAAACTGTTTAAGGTGTTTCAAAGACTTCATACCGATGATGAATACGAGGGCAGCGGCGTAGGGCTTGCACTTGTTGACAGAATAATGAAACGCCACGGCGGTAAGGTTGAAGCTTTGAGTGAGTTAAACAAGGGCACGGAGATAAAATTGTATTTTCCGAAACTTAAAGTTGAACTATAATATAAATTTTTGAGGAAACATTAAATAGTTGATGTTTCCTCATTTTTTATTGGTATGACAAAAAATCATAATAATCATTAAATTATGTCGCTTTACTAATAACAGAAATCATGATATAATTTAATCATTAAAAGAAAACACATCAGATTTGAAATGACAGGCAAAGGCGTCAACCTAAATGACGTTTTTGCCTGTTTTTTTATTTTGGTGAAGTTTTATGGGAGGTGAATAACTTGCAGGAAGAATTTGTATTTCCGCTTAAGCAGTGTATAGGTGGTGCATCTGTTCCCATTATAAAAGCGGGGGATTGTGTAAAGAGAGGTCAGCTTATTGCAACAAAGCCTTTGGAGGGCATTGGAGCAAATATCCACTCAAGTATCAGCGGTATTGTTAAATCGGTAACCGAAAAATCCATTGTTATCTCGGAATCGGGTACCATATTTGATAAATATGAGCAGTTATCGGGAAAATCAGCATTTGAGCTTATTGAAAAGTCGGGAATTGTTGGTCTTGGCGGAGCAGGATTTCCAACATATATCAAGCTCAAAGCAAATCTTTCCGAAAAAGGTATGTTAATAATAAACGCTGCGGAATGTGAGCCTATTCTTTCACACAATATTAAAAGAATAGAGGAATACCCCGAAAGACTTATTAAAGCCTGTGATATAATTTGCAAAATACTCAGGGTTAAAAATGCTGTTATAGCTGTAAAGGAGTACCACACAGATGCGATTAAGGCACTTGAAAATGCAATAAACACTTGCAATACAAGTTGTAAAGCAGCATTAAAATTTCTTGAAGATATTTATCCTATGGGAGAAGAAAGAGCAATAATCAGAGAAATTAAGGGAATACTTCTTGAACCCGGTGCATTACCTACCGAGGCTGACTCGGTTATTTTAAATGCTGAAACGGCATTTAGAATATATGAAGCCGTTGAGTTTAAAAAACCGTTTATAGATAAGGATATAACCGTGGCAGGTAAACTTTCTGAAAATGCAACAACGGAAATCCTTTTAGATGTGCCACTTGGCAAAAGTGTTGAAAATGTATTTGAAATTGTGAACGGTATCGGAAAAGAATACGGTGAAATCATTATGGGCGGCCCTTTTACAGGCAAGAGAACAACTCTTTCGGACCCGATTACAAAAACAACCGGTGGATTGATAGCAACCGAAGAATTTTTGAAATTTCCCGATAATATAGGACTTCTTGTATGTGCTTGCGGTGCTAATGAAGAACGATTGAAAGAGATTGCACAAAGCATGGATGGAAATATCGTAGGTATAGAATATTGCAAACAAGCCCATAAAACGGGAAATGCCTATAAGTGTGAAAATCCGGGACACTGCCCCGGACAGGCAGGAAAGATAATTGCTCTGAAAAAAGCGGGAGCAAAGGCTGTGCTTGTAAGTAATTGTACGGATTGTACCAACACTGTTATGTCGTGTGCTCCGCAACTTGGACTTAAAGTATTTCATTGCACGGATGGAGCACTTAGAAGTGTCAACCACAAGTTGATAAGAAAAATGAAAGGTTAATTGCAGAGATAGCATCTGTAAATATACAGTAAAGGAGTAATGTATTATGTCTATAACAAAGGAAATGCTTGAAAAACATCTTAAAGACCCTGCAATATTTTGTTGCCGTAGGTCAAAGGGATTGGTAATCAGTGAGTCTGATTTGGAAGACCCCGATTTATTTGACGATATGATAGATGCGGGACTTTTAACATTGAGCGATGACGGTTTAACTATTGAGCAGGTGCTTGGTGCAACACTTATAAAAGATTGTGAAGCACTTACACCAATAACGTCATCAATTCTTGATGGAGTGAAAGAAAGTGTTGCACGGAGTAAGCCGACAAGTACAATTTCGGAAGCACCTATTAGTACAAAGAAAACCGTGAAGGGAGAAAGTGGAATGATACATATTGAAATAGATAAGCTTGAAGGTCTTGTGTTGGATATTCCGACAGGCACTGCAATTGCGACACAGGTTGCAAATGCCGAAAGTGAGCCTGTTTGTGAAGATAAGGTTATTCGTGAACTTACAAAAAAGATTTATAAGGTAACCGATGTGGTATTGGGCGATAAGACATCGGTTGAAAACGGTGTAATTACCATTGATAAAAATATTGTACGGACTGCTTTAAAAGCAGACCCACTTGTAAAGAAACTGAGTATTGATATAATTAAGCCTGCGGATAGACATATATATACAGATACAATCATGGATGTTTGCCCTATTGCAACAAAGATAGACGGAGAACTTGGCGAGGGTATTACCAATGTTATCGAGGGTGCTGTATTTATGCTTACCGGCATTGATGAGGACGGAACACAGATTCACGAATTTGGCTCATCAGAGGGTTATCTTGATGAAAAGATGGCATTTGGCAATCCGGGTTGTGCCGATGAGGATGATATTATAATCAGAGTTGAAACCGTTATTCAGAGATTAACGGGTATGGAAAGGCGTGGACCGTATGCGGCACACAAGTGCGAAGATGTTGTTATTCAGACTGTAAGAGATGCTCTTAAAAAGACAGCGGATGCTCCTGTAAGAAATGAAGTGTGCAAGGATATTAAAAAGACAGGCAGACCGAGAGTTGTGCTTGTGAAGGAAATTATGGGACAGGGTGCTATGCACGATAATATTCTTTGTCCTACAGAACCTTGTGGTGTTTTGGGCGGTCAGAAAAATGTTGACCTTGGTAATGTTCCCCTTATGCTTTCTCCAAACGAAGTAAGAGATGGCGGTATTCACGCCCTTACTTGTATAGGTCCCGCCACAAAGGAAATGACAAGGCATTATTTCAGAGAACCGCTTGTAGAGGCTCTTGCAGAGGATGAGGAACTTGACCTTATCGGTGTTATATTTGTGGGTAGTCCACAGGTAAATGACGAGAAGATGTTTGTTTCCGAAAGACTTGGTGCTTGGATTGAGGCACTTGATGTTGAAGGTGCGATTGTGACAACCGAGGGATTTGGTAACAACCACATTGACTTTACATCACATATCGGTCAGATTGGCAAAAAAGGTGTTCCTGTGGTAGGTGTTTCATTCTGTGCTTATCAAGGTCAGCTTGTTGTCGGCAATAAGTATGCCGATGCCATGATTGAAGTCAACAAGGATAAGGACGGCTTTGAAAATGAAATTGCAGGATGTTCCGAAATTTGCCCAAAGGATGCCGCACGAGCAGTACAGATGCTTAAAAATAAGATGATGGGCGTGGAAATTAAACCTGCCGAAAAGAAATGGACACAGTCGGTTATTGACAATAACAATAAACTTCTGGGACTTTAAGATATATTGGAGGGCTGAAATATGAATATTGAATTAAATCCTATACTGACAAAAGGAAAGATTGTGCAGGTAAATGACACTGCCATTAAGGTTGATATTCAAGGCAGACTTGGGGTTGTGACAGTACCTCGCAGATGGGTGTTTACCGATAAGCCTCTTGAAATTGGTCAAAGGGTTGAATTTTATTTCAGCTATATGCAGGTTACAGAATAAATCAGTGCGAAAAGGAGAATAGCTTATGAATTTGACAATTGTAGAAGGAATGCAGTCAGAAATATTTGTTCCGGTTACGCCGGACCCCGTTTGGACCCCGCTTACAAAGCCTCTCAGTGAGTGTAAGATTGCTTTTATCACGGCAGGTGGTATTCATCAGAAAACACAGACACCATTTGACACATCCGGTGATTATACATATCGTGTAATTCCATCAGATATTGCAACCTCTGAACTTATGGTAACACATGGTGGTTTTGATAACTCCGATATCAATAAGGATGTAAATGCGATGTTCCCTCTTGACAGACTCAGAGAACTTGTTGCAGAAGGCTTTATCGGAAGCCTTGCAGATGAAATGTATGGTTTTATGGGTGGCGGCGGAAATGTTGATAAATTTAGAAATGAAACAGGTCCGGAAATTGCAAAAAAGCTTAAGGAACAAGGGGTTGATGTTGTGCTTTGCACCGGTGGTTGCGGCACTTGTCATCGCTCTGCAACAATTGTAACTCGTTGTTGTGAGGCAATCGGAATGTCTTGTTGTGTTATTGCGGCACTTCCGCCTATTGCAAAACAGCAGGGTGCACCAAGAATTACAGCACCACATGTTCCGATTGGTTCAAATGCGGGTGAACCAAATAACAAGGAAATGCAGACAGCTATATTAAAGGATACTCTTAATTTTATAGCAGAAGCTGACCACTACGGAATGTGTAAGGTATTGCCTTATGAGTACAGACACAATGTTTAATTTATCTGTGTAATTCCAACAGGTTTGTATGTTAACAAGGGTGTTGCATAGCTATACAGCACCTTTATATATTTAAAATGAATGGGAGGAAAAAATTATGAAGGTAATGAAAAAAATTGTTGCAACATTAACGGGAATGTGCCTGTGTGTATCACTTGCAGGCTGCGGAGGTTCTGCAAGCACACCCGAAACAGGTGATGTATCCGAGCCTGTCACAACATCTGTGGAAAACATTCAAGATTCACTCAACGGAGTTACCATCAAAGTAGGTACTTCCGGTTTGTTTGGTCCGTTTTCATATTATGATACAGACGGTACAACTCTTATCGGCTATGACCTTGACTTGCTCAATGATTTGCAGGAAATCCTTGGTTTTGAAATTGATGGCGGTATTCAGGCTATGGACTACTCAGCCTTAACAACATCAATTGCCGAGGGTAAGCTTGATGTTGGTGCGGCAGCTCTTTGTGCAACAGATGAAAGAAAAAAGGTTATGAATTTCTCCGATACATATTGTGATTCCGGTTTGGTAGTTGTCATAAATAAAAATAATGAACAGGGTATCACCGGTATTGATACACTTGAGGGTAAGACCGTAGCAGTTGAAAAAGGCACAGCCTCACATTTGTATGCACAGAAAGAACTCGGTTCATCAACAATTCAGGTGCACGATACAATAACTACAGCTTTTGAATCACTTGAACAGCAGAAGGTTGATGCGGTTCTTCAGGATGGTCCGGGTGCGGCATTTTATATTAAGACAAAAGACGATACTCAGCTTGAGATTGTAGGTGATGAGTTTAATCAGGGACAATCACCTTATGCAATAGCCTACAATAAAGATTTTGAATATCAGGAGCAGTTTAATGCGGCATTAAAACAGCTTGAAGACGATGGAACAATTGATGCACTTTATGAAAAATGGTGCAAATAATAAATGACATTTATAAGTCAAGTGACTGTTAACTTTCTTCGCAATTAGTGTTGGAGAGTTAATCGTTAAATTAAAAAATCCCTTTCTATAAATAGGTTAGAATAGTTAAGCACAGGTTGGTTGTTTATCTATTCTAACCGCTTTTGGCAGAGGTTGCAGAAAAAACGGAAAATAGGTGATATTATGGATATGGATTTCATTAGGGCTATAGTACCTTTAATGATAAGCGGTGTTAAGGTCACATTCACAGTAGCCATAGTTGGTATATTCTTTGGACTTATAATAGGAAGTGTATGCGGGTTTATTCTGCAAACCAATCTGAAAATACCAAAACTGATTGCAAATGTATATATATGGGTAATCAGAGCAACACCGATTATGGTACAAGCTCTTTATGGATATTTTGTAATTCCGAAATTACTCGGCATAGATTTAAAGGCTAACACGGTCGGTATAGTTGTGATTGCACTCAATTCGGGTGCATTTATGTCTGAAATAATAAAGGGTGCACTTTTGGGTATTGACCCCGGACAGAAAGAAGCGGCGTATTCTTTGGGAATATCAAGTTTTCAAACTATGATACATGTTATCATTCCGCCTGCATTCAAGGTGGCTTTACCCGGACTTTTCAATCAGTTTATTATTTCTCTTAAGGATACTGCTCTTTTATCTTGTATTACGGTAAATGAACTTACTCATCAGGCACAGAATTATGCTGCACTCAGTTTTAATTCTATACCTACATATACGGTTTTGGCATTGTTTTATCTTCTTGTAATTTCAATTCTGATTATATTGCAGAAATGGGTTGAGGAGAAAATGAGAATGAGGTGACGGAAATGATTAAAATAAGCCACTTAAAAAAGAATTTCGGTGATTTGGAAGTTCTTCGTGATGTTAATATAAACATTGAGAAGGGTGAAGTTGTATGTATTATAGGGCCATCAGGCTCCGGAAAAAGTACACTTTTGCGTTGCATCAATCGTTTTGAACGTGCTACAAGCGGCGAAATCAAATACAAGAATGAAAATATACTTGAAAAATCTTGCGATATAAGAAAATTTCGTGAGGAAGTAGGAATGGTTTTTCAGCATTTTAATCTTTTTCCTCTTAAGACGGTTATTGAAAATGTAATGCTTGCACCTGTTTTAACAAAGCATAAGAATAAAACGGAGGCAAAAGAACTTGCACTTGAACTGCTTAAAAAAGTAGGTCTTGAAAGCAAAGCGGATGTTTATCCAAAGGCTTTGTCGGGTGGTCAACAGCAGAGAGTTGCCATTGCCCGCTCTTTGGCTATGGAGCCGGAGGTATTGCTTTTTGATGAACCAACATCGGCACTTGACCCCGAACTTGTGGGAGAAGTGCTTAAGGTTATGCGTGAACTTGCCGAAGAAGGTATGACAATGGTTGTTGTTACTCACGAAATGGCATTTGCAAGAGATGTTGCCGATACCGTTATATTTATGGCTGATGGCTATGTTGTGGAAAAAGGAGACCCAAAAGAGGTTTTTGCAAATCCAAAAGAAGAAAGAACGAAAGCATTTCTATCAAGATTTTTGCAGTCATAATTTGTAAATTTGTGAGGTGGAAAATATGGAAAGATATGTTATTACGATTCAACGAGAGTTTGGAAGTATGGGTAGACCGATTGCACGCAGATTATCCGAATTGCTTGGCATAGAATATTACGATAGAGATATCGTTGAGGAAACCTCAAAAAAAATGAAATTGCCGGTGTCGGTAATAAGTGGGCAAGAGGAAAAAGGTTCCGGTTTTTTCAGGATGATGTTTCCGCTCGGAAACGAAAATTCCTCAAATCAAGAGGAAATTTTCCAAGTTCAAGAAAAAATCATCAGAGAACTTGCCGATAAGGAATCGTGTATAATTGTTGGAAGATGTTCCGACTATATTTTGCGTAACGAAAAAAATGCTGTACACATATATATTTACGCACCCTATGAAGCAAGGCTTCGCAACTGTGTGGATATACTCGGAATGACTGAAAACGAAGCAAAAAAAATGATAAACAGTGTTGATGAGGCTCGCAGAAAGTTTCATAAGCGTTACACAAAGAGTTTGCCGGGTGAACTTACTTATAAGGATATTCTTATTAACAGCAACCTTTTGGGTATAGACGGAACTGCTCAGCAACTCGCCAATATTGTAAGGGCACGATTCAATATTTCCGATTAATAAAGATAAGGAGATAATATGGATATAAAAAAATTTCAGCTTCTGCTTGATATTGCCGAAACGGGTAATTTGACGGAAAGCGGAGTACGACAGGGATACAGTCAATCCGGTGTAAGCCACGCAATTAAAAATCTTGAAAACGAACTGGGTATATGTGTTTTAAGAAGAACAAATAAAGGCGTATCACTTACATCAGAGGCTAAAGCCGTATTGCCTAAAATTCGGTCAATCGTTTCGCAGTATGAGCAACTTAATGAAATTATAGATGAATTGCACGGAATAAAACGAGGTAGTCTCATAATAGCGACTTATTCTAGTATATCAATACATTGGCTACCTAAAATATTAAATAAATTTCAAGCAAAGTACCCTGATATTTCCATACAAATAAAAGAGGGCGGCACTAAAGAAATTGAGGGGTGGATTCAAGATGGTGTTGTGGACTTTGGTTTTTACAGCAGCTTTGAAAATCAAAAATCCGAATTTATAAAATTAAATGAGGATGAAATATTTGCGGTTTTACCACCGAATTTTGATTGTGCCGGATATGACGGATTTCCCATTAAAAAATTTAATGATATTCCTTATATCGCTTCCGAGGAAGGCGTGGATTTTGATATAGCCGATTTGATTGCTTCGGGTAATATAAATCCTCCCGTAAGATTTTGTTGCAGGGATGAGTATTCCATAATAGCTATGGTATCTAACGGAATGGGAGTAACTATTCTTCCGGGACTTGTAATTGAAGGTTTTAAATCTCGTGTAAAAACACTGCCTTTATTGCCAAAGGCATATAGAACACTTGGAATAGGAATGGTTTGTGAAAGTCAGCTTTCACCTGCGGCTATTTCCTTTATTGAGTGTACAAAGCAGACACTTGACGAATTAATAAATTGATATTGGCAAATGTATTGAATTAAAAAAGAAAAGAGGCACTTAAGATGGATTTTTCGCCTAAACCAATGAAGTATATGCACAAATTCAAGACTATTGATTCGCACACTATGGGTGAATCAACACGCATAATATATGATGGTTTCCCTGAAATTAAAGGGAAAACCATGATGGAAAAGAAAAAATATCTTGAACAAAATTACGATGAATATCGTCGTGCACTTATGCTTGAGCCTCGTGGACATAAGGATATGTTTGGAGCATTGCTCACAGAACCTGTAAACAGTGAGGCTGATATAGGAGTAATTTTTATGGATAGCGGAGGCTATCTTAATATGTGCGGACACGGAAGTATGGGTGTTGCATCTATGGCTGTGGAAACAGGACTTGTTAAAGTGCAAGAACCATATACCGAGGTTGTTCTTGAAGCTCCGTCGGGAATTATAAGAACAATGGTTAATGTTGTGAACGGAAAAGCCGTAAAAGTAAGTATATTGAATGTTCCGTCATTTTTGTATAAGGCTGATGTTGATATTGACATTCAGGGATATGGAACGATTACTGCGGATATATCATTCGGAGGCTCTTTTTTTGCACTCGTGGATGCGGAAAAAATCGGTTTGGAGCTTAATTCGGTAAACATTGATGAGATTATTGATTTGGGAATGAAAATTCGTAAAAAAATAAATGACACAATTCCGATTAAGCATCCGTATCTTGATATTACAACGGTTGACCTTGTGGAATTTTATTCTCATACCGACAATGAAAAAGCAGATATGAAAAATTGTGTTGTATTTGGCTTTGCACAGGCAGACCGCTCACCTTGCGGCACGGGAACGAGTGCTAAATTGGCAACTCTGTTTTCAAAAGGCAAACTTGGTTTAAATGAACCTTTTGTTTACGAAAGTATTACAGGCTCACTTTTTGTAGGTGAAGCCGTACAAAATATTGAAGTTTCCGGAAAAAATTGTATAATACCCAAAATCACCGGAAGTGCATATATTACGGGTATGAATACTTGGTTGCTTGATGAAGATGACCCGTTAGAGTATGGTTTTTTGCTTGGCAGTGAAAGACAAATGCCCGAAGAAAGCATCCGTGCAAGAATTGTTAAAGCGGCTTGGAAGTTGTTTAATGAAAAAGGCTACGAGGAAACCTCCGTTGAGGATATTTTATCTGTTACTGATATGACACAAATCGAATTTAATTCCGAGTTTGCCGCCAAAGAATGTTTGCTTGATACTCTTTCGGATTTGTTTGATGAAAAATATTCGGAATTGATGCTTGAAATGAATCCTCGATTCAGTCATTATGAAAAGCTGTTATATCTTAACCGTGAGTTGTTTGCTATGATAGAAAAGGAAATACCTTTTGATATGGTTGCTGTATTGTATGTAAAAAATACAGAAGAAAAACAGCTTCTTAACGAGAACAGGTTATATTACAAATTGATTTTGCAAATTGTTACCGAAGGACAAAAACACGGTGAATTCAAATCGGATATATCAGCTGAAGAAATGGCGGGAATGTACACATCTTTAGAGCGTGGAATGGTTTATAATTGGTGTGTGACAGATGGCAAGTATAGTCTTGAGGAAACAGGTCGCAGACTTTTACCTATTTACTTAAAGGAAATTTTGTTGTAAAATAAAGGCAATGTAGCACTTGTTAAAGTGTGCATTGCCCTGTTTTTATTTGAAGTAAAAATTACAAAAATTTTGTGGGGTTACGAAGGTGGGTTTTAGTTCATTACAGCAGCAATAAAAGGGAGTGAGGCTATGTTTTTTAACTCTAAGGCTATGGTATCGTATTTTTGTGCTTTCCTTACAATTATTCTGTGGGGGACACTTGCAACCGTATCGAAAATTTTACTCGGAAGTTTGGATGCAATGCTTGTGCTGGCGTTCACTTGTGATGTTTCGGCTGTATTGCTTTTTATATACAACATTATTAGGGGAAACATAAAACGAAACACTATAGGAAGTATGAAAGAAATCACGGTGATGTGTTTGCTTGGGTTCGTAGGCTTTTTTCTCTACAATATGTTTTATCTTATGGGAATAAATCTTTTGCCCTCACAGCAAGCAATGATTATCAATTATTTATGGCCTGCAATGATAATTGTGTTTTCCTGCATTTTTCTTAAGGAAAAAATGACGTTAAAGAAAGCTGTGGCAATTGCTTTGTCTTTTGTGGGGATAATCATTGTAGCCGTGAATGGAAATTTGGAATTGCTTTTAAACAGCAATTTGAAAGGTGTGTGCTTATGTTTGCTTGCAGCCGTAAGTTATGGCTTTTATGCGGCAATTAACAAGGGACAGACCTACAATAAAGAGATAGCAATGATGTTTGCATTTGCAACGGCAGGTATAATTGCGACGGTGATAAGTGTAGCTAATGGGAGTGTATCTCAGCTTAATATGCATATACTGTCGGGCTTATTTTATGATGCGGTTTTTGTAAACGCCATAGGCTACACAAGTTGGATGATTGCACTTGAATACGGTAACACAGCCACAATTTCAAATCTTGCATATTTAACACCGTTTGTATCCCTCGTGTTTGCAAAGATAATTTTAAATGAACAGGTTTCCGTATATTCATTTTTGGGCCTTATACTTATAATTTCGGGAATTGCGGTGCAGTTTTTAGGTAGCAAAAAATAAATTTCGTGGTTATGTTAATCTTAGTGTGTTAATGCAGAGGTATCAACTTTTGTGAATAAAAAAATAAAAAATCGGAATTTATGTATTAACACAAATTCCGATTTTTGTTATTTAAACACTGTCGGATATCTCACCAAAGGCAAGCGCCGCAAATCAAAATTATTTACGGGATAAAAATTAAAATCTTTCCAAAGAACCACCTGTTACGGTTGAATCACCGGAATGATATCTTAAAATTTCATCTTTTAACTCATAGTAGTTATCGTGGTCTATTCCACCCATATTACCATCTATTTCTCTAACAAAGCTTGCTTTCAAAATATGTGATTCTTTGTCATAATAAGCTTTTGATTCATACACTGTAAAAGTGCTTTCACTGCCCTGTACAATTCCCTTGGTGATAAGCTTATATGAACCGTCATTGTTTTTTGAAATATGTATTTCCTCAATATGTGCCTGTCCGGAACCGAAGTATAACATTCCTTTCCAATTTCCCACAAGATAATCCTCTTCGGATTGTATTTGAGGCAAATCGGAAACATAATACTCCGATGTGTTATCTGCTGTTTGAGGATTTACTATCTGTATGGTTCTGCTTTCTTCATACCAAGTGGCACGCTTGCCCATAGCCTCGGCAACCGCTTTAACAGGTACATAACTTCTGTCATTTATGATTGCAATAGGCGTATTCACTGTTTTTCCATCGGCAATAAGAGATATATCGGTATCAAAAATTGCTGTTTGCTTATTACTCTGCTGTATAAAACTTTCATCCGAAAGCTTTTCGGTTTGACTTTTAAGTATTATTGTTTTTGTTTCGGAAATCCAATCCGTTTTACAATTTAAAGCATAACCTATCGTCCTGACCGGAAAATAGCTTACTCCGTTTATTATTGCAGGGTGCATATTGTATTCCACACCATTTATAGTTATATTTATGTCGGAAAATGAAGCGACTTCTGTTGTTCTGGATGCATAAACCGAAATTGATGAAACCGAAGAAAACGCTAACGTTGCACAGCAAACAGCCGAAAATAAAGTCCTTGTCAATTTGCTAATTTTTTTCATTGTAAAAACCTCCTCTTTTAAAATATAAACATTATACAAATAAAATTATATACTCTACTTATCAAAATGTCAATATCAAAAAACATTTATCTATATGAATTTTGCTTTGTTAGGCTGTTAAATAATAAATTACAAACCCCAATAACAGAATAAATGTCGTTATTGGGGTTTTATACTATTGGAGAGAATCTTTTTGGAATGTGATTGATTCAATTTCAGATGGATTAAGGGGATTTTAATTGAAAACGGTAAATTATTATAGTATAATGAATGTAGGTTATAAAGCGTTTTTATGAGGGGGTATGAATATGGCTTCAAGCAAAGAGTATTTAGATTTTGTTTTAGGACAACTATCGGGATTGGAAGATATTACTTACAGAGCAATGATGGGCGAATACATTCTATATTACAAAGGAAAAATTGTAGGCGGAATATATGATGACAGATTGCTTGTGAAGCCTGTGAAATCGGCTATCGCTTATATGCCGACAGCTTCTTATGAATTGCCGTATGACGGTGCGAAAGAAATGCTACTTGTCGATGAGGTTGATGATAAAGAATATTTAACGGGTTTATTTGAAACGTTGTATGAAGAGTTGCCAACGCCTAAACCTAAAAAGAAGAAATAATCAAATTCTTATTTATCGAAAAATAAAAAATTACTTATAATAACTAAATATCTATGAAAGTATATGATAAACTGATAGATTATACATTGAAAAAATAATTGATATTTTACTTTATGTGATATATAATAAAAGTATGATAAAAGGTATTTAATGATGTACTTAATAAAGGGTTTATTCTATATCGGAAAGGATGATGTTTTATGATTACAGCAACCGTAGCAACAGATTTAAAAGCTAATTTAAAATATTATATTGAAAAAGCCGTTAGTGGGGACAGTATTATTATCACTCGCCCTAAAAAGAAAAATGCGGTTTTAATCAGTGAAAGCGAATATAACGAGCTTTTGAGATTAAAAAATAATGCCGATTATATTTATAAATTAAACTGTTCTATTCAGCAGGCAAAGGATGGAAAGGTTATATCAAAATCATTGGAAGAATTAGAGGCTATGGAAAATGAGTAGACCTCAACAATTATTGATAAAGAACTTTCATACGATAATCATACGGAAGCATTTCACATCGGCTTCTTTTCTTCCAATGATAAGGCAGAGAAAATTGCACGGAAATATATTAGCGAAGTTAAAGGTTTCAAGGATTGTGACTGTTATTATCGTATTGTATGTAAATCGGTCATTGGCGATGCAAAAAGTAATGTATATATCATACAAGGTTGGAATGTAAACAATGACTTTGATGAAATTGATGTAATTGAAAGTGATTGCTTTGCACAGGAAACGTTGGCAGAACAAGAACTTAGCCAAATGAAAACAAAATATCAGCGTGAAGAATGGAGTATAGATTGTTTTCAAATAGATGAATGTGATTGGCAAGATGGATTTATCAGAGAATAAAATCTAATTTCTGATTATTTTTACAAAAAAATATTGTTCTTTTTTACGAAAAAAGAACCAAAAACGATGGGGCGTTCCGATTCGCCCCATACCCCTAACGGGCAGGGCGTGTGGTACGGTGGATTATCCGGAGTACGGTGGCGGGTTGCCCTGCACCCACCCGTTTTTAGGGTGTGGTGAGTTGGTGGCTATTTAATGAGTTTGAGGTATATTCTACATTGGTAGATAAATAGAAATTTACGGAGAAAAAATTATGGCTTTTAAGTTGAACAGCGTTGTTCTATGGGAAAGAAATTTTGATGAGTAGAAACAGATGTTTTTGTTAGGTGATAATGATAAATACAAGAAAATAGCGGGTTTTGGTGACGGGCCTGCAAGTTTCAATTATGAGGCAACAGGGCGGGGATATTTCGTCACTTCATTTGACCCGATATATCAATTTTCAAAAAATGATTTATAATTGCTTTCAAAAACGGTAAAAAGGGTGTGGACATTTTCTCGGATTAACTGAAATATCAATCCGATTTTGCCCGCACCCACCGATTTTTACCTATTTTTGTATCGGCTAAGTCCTTGTATAAATATGGGGACAGCCTATATAAGCTACTTAAAAATTATTTCTTTTTCTTTTCAACCTTAATTTTGTTTCCGTCGCTGTCGAGTATGTACAAATTACTCATTATGTTTTGCTCCATACCTGCTCGGAATTCTTTTAAATATTGCTTTCTGAGCTTTGCTCTCTCCACGGTTTCCTCATCGGTAAGTCCTGTGGTTTTTGCTTTTTTTGCAAGCTCGTTTATTCTTTTTATAAGCTCTTCGGTCATATTAACTCTCCTTATAGCCGTTTTCTATTTTAATTATTTCTTCCAAAAGTTCATCGTTTACGGGTGTTGGGATATTATATTTTTTACCTTTTTCAACCACGGCACCCGCAAAAAGTTCAACTTCGGTTTTTCTTTTGGATATCACGTCTTGTCGCATAGACGGCATACTGGCGGGGGTAAGGCTGTCATTGAAATCAAGCCAGTATCTAAAATCTTCATCGGTCAAATTTACACCCTCGTATTTTGAAAGAGTTTGAACTTCTTTCATTGCGGCAATCATTTTTTCTCTTGCCTCTCCGTCACACTGCACACCGCCGTAGGGCAGGTCATATACGGCACAGACCTGATTAAGCCCCACATTCATCATAAACTTGCCCCACATACGTTTTTGTATGCTTTCGGGCAGGTCGAAGGGGAAGCCTGTTCTTTCAAAAAATTCCTTAACGGCTTTTAGGTTTTCGGAATTTTTGTTATCGTATCTGTCACCTATGGCGAGCACACCCGTTTGAGTGTAGTTTATTTCATTGCCGAATTTTGTGGAATCCATACCCATGGCAACGGCATAAACTATGTTATCGTAGCCGAATTTTTCGGCAAGCACATCTTCACTTATAATGCCGTTTATGGCAGAGATAAGTATTGTGTTTTCACCCACAAAATTGACAGCCGAATTTATTGCCGTTCTCAGCTGAGTGAACTTTGTTGCAAATATAATCAAATCAAGGGTAATGCCCTTTGTTGTGTCCGCAACGTAGTTGAAATCGTATATTTCGCCGTTTATTTTTATGCCGTTTTCAATGTATCTTTTTGTACGTTTTTCATCGGCAATTATGTATACGTTATCTTTGCCTATGCTGTCTGTGAGCAGCCTTGTATAAAGTCCGCCGACAGCACCCGCACCTATAACACCAACATTTTTAATCATATTAATTTACCTCCACAGGCATTTTATAGTCAAAGTTGAGCGATTTTTGGAGTATCGTTGCCGCATTAGCTGCTGTGATATATCCGTCTGCATTCACGTCGATTGCCAGCAACACGGCAGGTGAAAAATTAAGAGCATCGTTGTTGAGCGAATATTCCAATGTGTTTGCGGCATCAAAAGCCGTTACATTTCCGTCACCGTCTGTATCTCCCCAAATCACAGCCTTGCCCGTTGTATATAACCCCATATAAATATCGGTTGCTTTCGTTATGTTTTTGCCGCCTATACGTATGTTGTAAGAACCGTTGTTGAGCAGCTTTGTATTCAGTGTGAGCCTGAAATAACCGTCCTTATCCACGGATATGTTATCCATATAGGCAAATTCACCGTTGTCTGTTTTATATACCATGGCTGTGAGAGATTGGTCGTCCGAACCGTTTGTCACAAAGCCTGTGCATATAACATCATTGTTGTTAAAGTCAACACCCATAACCTTTAAATCCGCACACAGGGTGCAGAATGAAAAAAGCATTATAAAGAGCAACGACGAAAGCGTAAATATAAAAAATTCAGAAGCTTTCAAATCAGTCCACCACCTTTATTGCTTTGGGCACATAATTGTTGCTTTTCCATCTTTTTTCCTGTGAATGTATAAGCATATATGTTATACAAACCAACACAAGTCCCGTAAGAAAGCCTATAAGTTCGTTTGAGCCGTAACCCATATTAAGTGAAATATAGTAGCCCGCAAATATACCAATCATGAATGTGGCAAACGGCAGACCGTACATTATCATTGCGGCTTTCATAAAATCCGCCATTTCAAGCGTAACTTCAACATTGTCACCAACCTTACCGCCGCAAAGGTTTTCGGCGGTGAGTATCATTTCTTCTTTTTTCATACCTGCAGTGCAGGCACGGCATTTGGCACAAGCCTCTTGTCTTTCAAGCCTTACAAGCAGGCGGTTGTCATCCTTAATGCCTATAACTGTTCCAATTTCAGCCATATACAATTCTCCTTGTTTTCTTATTTTTTCTTTATGAATGTTTTTGCAATCACGTATATACCGGCTATGACGAGGGCAAGCGATATTATTATATTAGCTACGCCGTCAATTTCAAGCAGACCTTTCAATGAAAATACGGTTATAATCCCACCGAGGATAAGCATTGGTTTTGATATCGGTTTCCTGATAAGAGAGGTTACAATAAACGCAAGTCCCCAGTAAAATATACTGTCATTCAATATAGGTATATCGGCAAAATACCTCAGCACAAATCCCATACCCACAACAAGCGTAAAAGTGCCTATGAGTAGATAGGACGGTTTCTTGTCATAGCGGTAAAATACCAAAAGTGTTGTTGCCGGCACGGTAAATATCATTGATGTAAGCATTGTGCCGTAAGAACCGTTTGTGAAAAACATCTGTATTATTCCGTAGTAAACCAAAAATACACCAACGGGGAAAATAAGCCCGTTTCTTGTTGTAAAAAATTTATATATGCAAAATACGCCTATCAGTATGGGTACGATTGCCAGTATCTTTGATACGTCCACAGACTGTGAAATTTCGATGAAAAAAGCATACACAAAGTCTTTTAGATAATAGGTTATACCCGCAAGTATGAGTATAAGTCCTATGAATACCCTTAATTTTGTATTTTCTTTACCGTCCATATCGTTATCCCTCTCTTTGACGTTATCCCCTTATCTGTCCCTCACCGAGTATAATATACTTTGTTGTTGTTATTTCTTTAAGTCCCATAGGTCCTCTGGCATGAAGCTTTTGTGTGCTTATACCTATCTCGGCACCAAAGCCGAATTCATTGCCGTCTGTGAAACGTGTTGAGGCATTTGCGTATACGGCGGCAGAATCCACCTCATCCAAGAAGAAATTTACGTTTGTGTAGTTTTCGCTCACAATACATTCGCTGTGCCCTGTGCTGTATTTTGCAATGTGGTCTGTTGCCTCTTCAATACTTTCAACAACCTTTATTGCAAGAATATAATCGCCGTATTCGGTTGCCCAATCTTCTTCTGTTGCGGGCACGATATCGTCAACAAGTGAAGCAACAATCTCATCACCACGCAGTTCAACTCCCGCATCACGCAATGCCTTTGCGGCAACAGGAAGAAAATCTTTTGCTATATCCTTGTGCACAAGGAGAGTTTCGGCGGCGTTGCACACACCGGGGCGCTGTGCCTTTGCATTGACGATAATGTTGACAGCCTTATTTATATCGGCGTATTTATCAACATAAACGTGACAGTTGCCAACACCTGTTTGAATAACCGGCACTGTGGAATTTTTCACAACGGTGTTTATAAGTCCCGCACCGCCACGAGGAATGAGCACATCTATATAATCATTCATCTTCATCATGGTTCCGGCAGTTTCGTGTGATGTGTCCTCCACAAGCTGAACTATGTCTGCATTGAGCCCCATGCCTGAAATTGCCGTTTTGAAAGCTTTTATAATTGCAAGGTTGGAGTTGATTGCTTCCTTGCCGCCACGAAGTATTGAAGCACTGCCCGCTTTAAGGCAAAGTCCGAAAGCATCGGAGGTTACGTTTGGTCTTGCTTCGTATATTATGCCTATAACGCCCATCGGTACTCTTTTTTTGCCGACTTTCAAACCGTTAGGCAGTGTTTTCATATCAAGGTATTCACCTATAGGGTCGGGGAGGGCGGCAATTTGTTCAAGTCCCTCTGCCATATCGTCTATTCTTTTTTTATTCAGTGTGAGCCTGTCTATGAGAGAAGCTTTCATAGAATTGTTTTTGGCGTTTTCGATATCCTTTTCATTTGCCGCTATGATATCTGTGGAATTTTCACGCAGTGCCTTTGCCGCCTCACAGAGAAGTTCATTCTTTTTCACCGTGCCAAGTCTTGCAAGTTCACGCTTTGCCTTTTTTGCATCTTCACCGATTTGTTGTATCGTTTTCATCTTAATCCCCCTTACATTTTAATAAAACCACCTGCTACATTGAGAGCATATATGTATGTTTCCTTTACCTTTTTGCCCGTGCTTCTTTCAAGTGCACGTTTATAAAGTTCAAGCTGTACATCGTAGGTGTTTATATAGTAGTCTGCATTTTCTTGTTTATCCGTTTTGTAGTCCAAGAGGACAAGCCCGTCCTCCTCCTCAAAATAGAGGTCAATAACACCACGTATTATAACATGGGCACCCGATGGCAAATAATAATCGTTATCGTATGCCTCCGCAGCACTCATAGTCATTGAAAAATCTCTTTCTCTGTGAACTTTGATTGCCTTTCTTATTCTTGCCGCCATTTCCGAATTTGCAAAGGCGGCCACTTTTTGCTTATCTATCACTTCTGCTTCTTCCTCTTCAAGAAGATTGAGTTTCACAAGTCTTTTAAGAAGTTTATCCAAATATTCATCGTTACATTCGATATTGAAATCGAGATTTTCAAATACCTTATGATAAGCACTGCCTTTTTGTGCACCTCTTACCTTTTTTTTGCCCTTACGCATAAATTCGGGTGGTTCGTACACCACGGGAAAATGTTCATCGGGCTTATCCCTAAGTTCGGCGGTGTGCTGCTTTTTTATCTCCGATATTGACATACCCGACGGTACGTGGTATGCCGCAATTCTGTCATATTCGTATTTTATCATATTCATGATTTCATCCTCGGTAATATTCTCTTTATGAGGACTTACCTTTGTGATAAGCTTTGTTTTTTCAAGAAGCTCATCGTAAGAATCGGTTATATATTCCACAGCTTCGGATTTGTCCCAAAGATATATATCAAGAGGTACGTTATCGTAAAGTTTGCCGTGAGGTGATTTCATCATATATTTGTCATAGAACTCCCTTTGCCTTAATGCGGCAATTCTCAGCCAGTACATTGTGTTGTTTGCGTTTTTGCAATCATATATAGGGAGCTTATCTCCTTTTTCAAGAAGATATTTTTGCATCTTCACATCGCCGTCTTTTGCTTCGTTGCTGCAACCTATCATTATGAGTTTTTCCTTTGCTCTTGTCATGGCAACATATAAAAGCCTTAATTCCTCGGAACGCATTTCGGCTTTCTTGACATTGCCCACAACAGACTTTATAAGTGAAGAGGATTTTATTCTTTCCTCCACGTCAAATTTGTCAAAGGCTATACCAAGCTCGGAATGGTATATCAGGTTGTTCTTTGTTATATCATCAAAGTTAAATTGCTTTTCCGTGCGCAGGAGTATAACAATGGGAAACTCCAAACCCTTGCCGGCGTGAAAGCTCATAACCTTTACGGTGTTCAGAGCATCTTTCACAACCGCCGCCCTTGATATGGAATTGTTTTGTTTGAGTATATCCACATAGTTAAGAAACTCACCGAGGTCGAAGCCGCCGTTATTTTCAAATCTTATTGCCACATCAAAAAAGCGGCTTAGGTTGAGCCTTTTGAGGTTTCCGTCCGTCAAAGCACCGACAAAAGTGTGATAATCACTCTTATCGTAAATTTCTCTTATAAGAGTGCTTATACTCTCGTGAGAGTATAAATCTCTGTAGAAATCTATATCGTCCAAAAATTTCTTTATTTTTGCCGAAATTTCATCATCGTGGTCCCTGAGATAATCTTTTATACAGTAATAAAAATGCTGTTCCTTTGAGTAAAGCTTAATTATGGCAAGTTCATCGCAACTCAAACCGTATATGGAGCTGTGCAGAGCCGCAATAATTTCAATATCCCTCACGGGATTGCATATTGTTTTGAGTATGCTGACCACGGTCTGAACCTCAACGGTGCCGAATATGGAATCTTCACCGACGGATGTGGTGGCTATGCCGTATTTTGATAAAACTTCACTCACTGTGGCTGCATCTCTGCCCGGAGAACGCATGAGTATGGCAACATCTCCGGGTATGGGTCGTCTGTATTTTCCGCTTGCCTTGTCAACAATGCGGAAATTCTCATCCGAAAGAAGTTCTATTATTCTTTTGGCGGCAAGGTTTGCTTCAAGTTCCGTTTTCTCCAAATCCTCGACACCATCGGTATTTGCAGTTGCCCTTACGGGAGCTTTTATTATATACAGCTCACTTTTTTCCGAAATTTTAATGCCGTCCTCGGGCGGAGGAAAACTGCCCTTTGTAACAAGTGCAACATCCTCGTTGTAGTCCACATCGCCAAGTTCCTCACTCATAAGCTGGTTGAAGAAAAAATTACAGCTCTCCAACACGCAGGCACGGGAACGATAGTTGCCCGAAAGCATTATAAGTCTGTCATCGGCATCGGCTTTTTTGCTGTAGGTTTTGTATTTGCCCGCAAAAAGCTCGGGCACGGCATTACGGAATTTGTATATGGATTGCTTTATATCGCCTACCATAAATATGTTGTTTCGATTTTCGCCCTCGCCGGATATTGCGGAAAATATGCTTTCCTGAATATAGTCACTGTCCTGATATTCGTCAACTATTATTTCCTGATAGTATTCACCGAGTTCAAGTGCCGCATCCGTTCTGTTGCCGTCCTTGTCAATCAATATATCAACACAGAGGTGCTTCACATCATCAAACTCCACAAGCTGTTTTTCGAATTTTTTTTCTCTGTAGCTTTTTGCAAAACTGTTGACCAAATCCGCTATTTCTTTCACCACGGGATACATATTTTTAAGCCAGTTTTCTTCGGCTTCAAAATCTATGGCAATGTAGTCGTCAAGCTTTTTGATTGTCTTTTTGGCACTGTCATTCATATTTTTGAAAAATGCCTTGTCGTATTCGTTAACATCTTTACCGAAACGCAGTGTGCCGAAATCCGAACCTATATTTTTGTAAAGCTCCAAAAGAGATCTAACGCCGTTTTGAATTTCCGACGAAAGTTTCATATATTTTTCTTTATGTGTAGCTAAAATTTTTTCAACCCCAGATATGGCTGTATCACAGAGGTTGTAATATTCATCAATGGCATCTATGTTGCTTTTGTAGCCGTCAAGTATTTCTTTTATTCCGTTTAGTATGCAATCGCCCCAGACACTTTGGAATATATCTTTTTCACCCAAGTTAAAGCTTTCGGCACAGCTTTCAAGCCATTTATCGGGGTGGGGCAGGGATTGTGAAAATATATAAATTTTCCATATAAGTTCCGCAAGCTGAGTATCCTTTGTTTCGGTCACAAAAAGGGCATCAACTTTTAGAAAATCCTCCGTTGCCGTTTCATATCTTTGTTCCAAAAGTTCATTCATTGCGGCATCACGCAAATCCTGAACATCATCTTCGTTTGCTACTCTGTAATCGGGGTCCAAATTTGTGAGGTGAAAATATCTTCTCACCACTTTGTTGCAAAAGGCATCTATGGTTGATATGGATGACTTGTGCATAAGCGTGTACTGCATTTGAAGTCTTTCATTTTCGGGGTCGTTTGAAAGTGCTTGAAGCAAGGTTCTGCCGATACGCTCTCTCATTTCACTTGCCGCCGCTTTCGTAAACGTCACAACAAGAAGTCTGTCTATATCGGTGTGTTTGCTTTCATCGGATATTTTTTCAATTATTCTTTTTACCAACACAGCTGTTTTTCCGCTGCCTGCCGCCGCAGACACAAGCACATTTTTGTTATCCGCATATATAGCTTTTTGCTGATCCTCGCTGAATGATATTCCCGCCAAATTGTTCACCTCGTTCCCCGTAATTTAAAAATCACCCACACCTTTGCCGTACAGTAAAAGTGTAGGTGATTGGATGGTATAATTATACACCCTGAAAGCATTTAAAACAAGTATATTTTTTATTCTTCATATTCTTCATAAAAAAGATTCATATAAATGTGATAAAAGGAACATTTATTTGTAAAAAGTTCTTTTAATATTCACCAATATTGATAATAATTAAAAAATGTGAAGAAATGGTTAATACTTTTAACAATTCGATAAAATACTTGCTTTATGTGTCGCATTTTGTTATAATCGTAAGCGTGAGATGAAATATGCTCACGATTGGAGGATATACAGTGCATTCAAATTATGCGGTTTTGGATAAATATTTTAATATACTGAGCGGTTCACCCGAGTTTTTTGCTTTTGTTGGTGAAACCACGCATTGTTCATTGTATTCTTTTTTGGATAGTGCGAGTTTTCACGAGGTTGGCGCCGCACACAGAGAGGTGCTTGAACACCGTACCAAGCAGAAGCTGTTTGTAAAAATGACAAACAGCAAGAACAAGCAAAAGGATTGTTATATTATAATTTCACCTTATGACGGCGAAGAAGAATATGTATATTTTGAAATATACGATATGGATATATTGATTGAAAGGCAACACACGCTTATAAGTCACACTGCTGTGTTGCAATCTGTGCCTATGTTAAGGCAGATTATAATGATTGAATACATTTTGAAAACAAAAAACGTATATCTTTATATCTGCAACGAGGGCAATGTGTACGAGCTTTTTAAGGGAAATTTGCAAGGATTTAAGGCAAAGGTTGCGGCTGATAAAAACGTTGAGGAAAGTTCAATGCCTGATTTTGAACGTCTCATTTCACTTTTCGAAAACGAGGAAAAGGATATTGAGGTGAGTTTGGATGCAGACCCTTTTGCAAAGGGTGAATATCACAGATATACCATAAGAGCAAATGTAATTTGCATAAACAATCACCCCGAGGTTATAGGCGGCACTATGACACCCGATAAGGATGAGGTTTACAGAAATCTTTTCCCTGTGTTTGAAAAGGACTCAATGACGGGATTGCTCAACAAAAATGCAATTATATCATACGCAAAAGACAGACTTCGTATGCGTGATAATCAAAACGTAACCATTGCAATGATGGATTTGGATAACTTCAAGCAGGTCAATGACACCTTGGGTCATGGAGTAGGTGACAAGCTTATTCACAGATTTGCCGATATCATAAAAACCGCTGTCGGCGGTGCGGGCGCTATAGGACGTTTCGGCGGTGATGAGTTCATGGTTGTTGTTGACGATATGGAGGATGTTGCACAGCTCAGGCAGTATTTCCGTTCCATAAGAAGTAATACGGAGCTTGCTTTCAGAAATGTTGCACCGGGGCTTAATGTCACTTGTTCAATAGGTATTGCGCAGGTGGAAAGACTTGAGGGCGAAATAACTTATGATGCTCTTTTCAAATGTGCGGATACCTGTCTTTATGTGGCAAAGGAATTTGGCAAAAACAGGTATGTAATATACGATGACAGAACGAAGCAGGTTATAGGAAACAGCAAGACCATAGGTCAACTCAGACAGAACAGATTTGAACTCAATGCGGATTTCAATTTTAAGATTACAAACTTGCTTTTTGAGCACAGAATAGAAGCTCTGCCCGATGTTGTGAAACTCATAGGCGAAACATTGGCTCTGAATAACGTAAATATTTTCCTTGGCGATGACCTTAAACTTGTGTATCACTGGGGCTGCGAAAATACGGAAAATATAAATGCGGACTATGTTTTCACTGAGGGTTACACCAAAAACTTCAATGAAAACAATGTGTTCTATCTTATGTCCGTGCAGACGCTTGAAGCTATAATGCCGGATGCCTATAAAAATATGAAGGCACAAAATATATACTCCGCAATGCAGTATATCATATATTATGATGGTAAGCCGATCGGGCTTATATCATTTGAATTGCCTCAACCCGGCAGATATTGGCACCAAAACGAAATGAACAGTTTCATTATGATTTGTCCGCTGATATCACAGCTTTTGGTTAACAGATATATAAATGAATAATAAACGGGGATGCCACAACAAAGTGACATCCCTGTTTTTTTTACTGTCTGTCGGATTGTCTATCTGACTGTCTGTCGGACTGCTTGTCCGTTTTTCTGTCGCTCTTTTTATCCATATTTGCATTGATTTCATCTGCAAACTCCACATTGTTGCTGTGGTTGTCACTCTGCTGATTGCTCTGACGATTACTCTGATTATTACTTCTTGAATCGCTTTTTAAATCGCTTTTCTTATCCATTTTATAATCCTCCGAAAAATTATTACAGGTCGGTTTTGTGACCTGCAAATATAGTATAAACCGAAAAAATATTTTTATACAAAATTGTTGATAAAATTTATTTTGTATGTTAGAATAGGTAGATAACATCGGTTTGATAATGCAAAGGAGATTTTATGAGTATATTAACGGTTGAAAATATGAGTCACGTTTTTGGCGGAAGAGTTATTTACGAGGACGTGTCTTTCAAGCTCAACAAGGGTGAGCACGTAGGTTTTATTGGTGCGAACGGCGAGGGAAAGTCCACGTTTATGAAGATAATAACAAACAAGCTTATGCCCGATGAGGGTAAAATTGAATGGGCAAAGCGTGTGCGTGTGGGATATATGGACCAGCATGCGGAACTCAAAAAGGGTACTACGGTGAGAGAATCCCTCAAAACGGCTTTTGATTATCTTTTTGATATAGAAGCGGAAATGAATGAAATTTACGCTAAAATGGCAGATGAAAATGCGGATATCGATAAGCTTATGGCTGATGCGGCGGAACTTCAAGATATACTGGATATCAGTGATTTTTATATGATAGATTCAAAGGTTGAGGAAGTTGCAAGGGGTGTTGGTCTTACGGATATAGGTCTTGATAAGGATGTTGATGACCTCTCCGGCGGTCAGAGAACAAAGATATTGCTTGCCAAAATGCTTTTGCAGGTGCCCGATATTCTTCTTTTGGACGAGCCTACAAACTATCTTGACGAGGAGCACATAGCTTGGCTCAAAACTTATCTGCAAAATTACGAAAATGCTTTCATACTCATATCACACGATATGGAGTTTTTAAATTCCGTTGTAAATATCATATATCACGTTGAAAATGCCACAATCACACGTTATGTGGGTGACTACAACGAGTTTTTGCGTCTTTACGAGCTTGGCAAAAAACAGCTTGAAGCGGCTTACAACAAACAGCAAAACGAAATAAACGATTTGCAGGATTTCATAGCCAGAAACAAGGCGAGGGTTGCAACGGCAGGTATGGCAAGGGCAAGGCAGAAAAAACTTGATAAGATGGATATAATTGAATTGGCAAAGGAAAAGCCGAAGCCACAGTTCAGCTTTAAGGCGGCAAGAGCTTCCGATAAGCTTGTGTTTGAAACAAAGGATTTGGTTATAGGCTATGACAGACCGCTTTCAAAACCGCTTAACCTCACACTTGAAAGAGGACAGCGTGTTGCAATTGTGGGTGCAAACGGCATAGGCAAAACAACGCTTTTGAAAAGCCTTTTGGGCGAAATTAAGCCTATATCGGGCAGTGTGGAGCTTGGCGGCAACCAATTCATAGGCTACTTTGAGCAGGAAATAAGGGAGGACAACACAAACACCTGTATCGAGGACGTTTGGAGCGAATTCCCCGCAATGAGCCAATATGAGGTGAGGGCGGCACTTGCAAAATGCGGTCTCACAACCGACCAGATAGAAAGCAAGGTTTATGTTTTGAGCGGCGGTGAGCAGGCTAAGGTGCGTCTTTGCAAAATAATGAACAGGGAAGCAAATATACTTGTGTTGGACGAGCCGACAAACCACTTGGACGTGGATGCAAAGGAAGAACTCAAAAGAGAACTCAAAAATTTTAAGGGCACTATATTGATGGTATGCCACGAACCCGAATTTTACAAAGATATATGCAATGAAATTTGGGATGGCAGTAATTTTAAATAAACGGAGGAATGAAAAATGGTAAAGCACATTATTTTATGGAAGCTGAAAGATGAACTCACAGCAGAGGAAAAGGTGAGCGTAAAGGCAGACATAAAGAACGGTTTGGAAAGTTTAAAGGGTAAAATACCGGGTTTGATTGACATAAGCGTTCAAACAGAAACACTCGAAAGCTCTAATGTTGATGTTATGCTGTATTCCGAATTTGAAAATGAAGAAGCGTTAAAGGGCTACGCAGTGCACCCCGAACACGTTGCCGTTGCAAACGGAAAAGTAAGACCATATACAGCAAGCAGAAATTGTATTGATTTTGAAATTTAACAGTCAAAGATAAGTGAAAAAACACAGCTTTTTATAATAGGCTGTGTTTTTTGTTGTAATTTTTTGATTTGCATATTTGTATTTTTAAATTACGGGTTGGGGTCAAAAAGTATACCGTTTGAGGTCAGTCTATTGAAATTTGATTTTCGGTGTGTTAAGATTTATATAGGTGAAATTGAGAGGTATGCAATTTTCTTGGGTAATTTTTCAATTAACAAGGAAGATGATATTTACTGTTCCGATTTAGTGGGTGATGACCAAAATCCGTGGATAGTGCCGAATCTTACATTCAAATATATGGGTGATTGACAAGAGGGGATTTTGGATTAACAGTGAAAGGCAGTGATGAAAATTAAGAAAAAAATGAAAATAAAAAAATTACTTATGTGTTTGCTTATTGGAATTGTGTTTGTTATTTCAATGGCAATTATATATTTCAAGATATTTAATTATCCTGTTATAGAAATAGATTTGTCTAAATTTGACAAGAAAACACTCACAAGCATAACCGATACGGGGCATTATGTGTTGGTCTGTGATGAGCCGAATATGTATGTTGTTTTGTCGTCGGGGCTTGGTGATTACGGGCAGGCAAAATACGGGACCGGTATATATAATTTGGATTTCGGCGCAAGATGCGGAGAAATGAGAATAATAGATATTGCAACATTAATTGAATATTACGGAAAAGAATACGGTACTCATGCCGATACTATTTCGGTGTGGAGACAAGTATATAATTTTAACGGCAAGGTTATATTTAAAGTTTTGGAAAACGAAGCACCTTTTGTGAACAAAAAATACATAACTTTTAATATGCTTGAATTTAACAATGATGATGAAGTAAGAAAATATGTCAGTGAAATTAAGTATACCAAAACATCCGATAATGACGAGGAATACGGTGTTTTCCCTTGGGAACTTACAGAGGGGTATGATTCTTGAAGCAGGGGTGAGAAAACGGGCGGTGGTCGGTTTTATATTTTCAACAGCTGAAAGTTAAAGCAACAACAAATGCAAAAAATATACAAATCGGTATTTTTGTGCTAATAAACATTTCCATTTCATTATATTTATGATACAATGGATGATGCAACAAAAATTATTTAATGTTGAAGAGTAGAAATATGTGCGTTAAGTGTTACCCGAACGGGAAGTTGTCGGGTAAACGAAAAATTCCGTGGTGTGGAATTTGCGGTGCGTATTTCGAATTCCGCTTCATACAGCGATATTAAATTGGAAAGAGCCTCCTTTTATTTTCGCTATATGGGTGAATTTAAAGGAGGAATTTTTAATGTCGGAAAAAAGACAAAAACGGAGTATATTCAAAAATACTCAAACAATTGTGCTACTCGCACTGTTTACCGCACTGAGCATAGTTTTCGGTAAGCAACTTTCAATCACTGTTGGGGCTTTCAGGATAAGTCTTGAAAATTTGCCGATACTTATGGCGGGGATATTTATAGGTCCCGTGGCGGGTATATTTGTGGGTGCGTGTGCTGATATTGTAGGTTGTATTATGTTTGGCATAAGTATCAATCCTATAATTACTCTCGGTGGAATTTCAATAGGCTTTATATCGGGTATGATATACCAATCACGCATTATCGAAAATCCGAAGTTAAAGCTTATGTTGTCGGTGGCGGCGGCTCACGTTATAGGTTCTATGCTGATAAAGTCAATCGGGCTTTATGTGTATTATCACTACGCTGTGTCATTGCTTTTGCTCAGAATACCGCTGTATATAGTGATAGGTCTTTGCGAAATGTTTATAATATATTCATTGTCCGAAAACAGGGCATTTCAATATCAATTGCAAAAAATACGCTTAACGGCAGATAAGTAAACCACGGGTGTTTACGTAATAACGGTAATGAATTAAGGGGTTGTCATTTTCGGTGACAACCCCTTATATTTATGTTTGTCTTATCGGCAAGCACACTTTCACCACGCACCCCTTTCCGTCTTTGGCGTTGTTTATAGAAATATAGCCGCCCTGTTCTGTGGCTATGCTTTTGCATATCACCATTCCCAGACCTGTGCCGTTTTTCTTTCCGCTTATGTACGGAGTGCCTATTTTGTTTGCAATGCTCTCGTCAATGCCACAGCCGTTGTCGATTATTTCGCAGACTACGGTTTCATTTTCAAGATATATGTTTGCATCTATTTTTCCTGTGTTTTCAATTGCTTCCACGGCATTTTTTATTATATTGAAAAAAAGTATGCACATTTTGTTGTAGTTCCCGAAAAAACATATATCTTCGTCGCCGTTTATGCTGAAAGTTATATTTTTTTCGGCTACGGATATATCGTATTCCTCTATAATTTCGCTTATCAAATCCGCTATGAAAATTTTTTCGTTTTCGTTGTTGCTGCGGCAGAGTATTGTTTTGTAGTCCGTTACTATTTTGTTGAGTTTTGAAAGCTCTTTTTCTATTACAACAAAATTTTTTTCCCAACGGTTACGGCTTTCTTTTTTTATAAGCTCCACATTCATACTTATAAGTCCCACGGGATTTTTCACCTCGTGAACAAGGGCGGCGGCTATTTCATCGTTCAAAGATATATTCACATCCATTTTCACATCTCCCGTAATCACGGCAGTTTGAGTTCTTCGCCTGCAACAATTCTGCTTTCGGAAATGTTGTTAAGCTGCCTTATTTCGTCCACCTTGTCGGCAGTGCCGTATATTTTTTTGCTTATATTTATGAGGGTGTCGCCGCTTTGTACGATGTAGGTTTCAACTTCGGCTTGTCTTTGAGTTTGAGGCTCGTCCTCTTGGGTGTTTTGTAATTGCGGTGTTGTGGCTTGCTGTGAGGTTGTCGGCATTGTGGCTGCTTCGGTTACCTGAAAAGTGATTTGCTCACTTTGAGCGGCAAATACACTTTTTGTGCCGTCAAAATCGGCTTGCAATCTGTTCATTCGGCTTTCGATTTCCGAAAGTCTTTCGCCGTTTTGTATCAAGCCTGCACCCATAATCATACAAACCACAAGCATAACAAAGCTTGCGCCGCCTAAAAGGTTTATCATTTTCACCTGTTCGGCATTTCCTCTTACGGGCTTGGGTGTTGGCTTAGGCTGCTTTTTTTGCACCGTTTGAGTTGACTTTCTTGCCTTTGCGCCCGCATCCTCTCTTTCGGGCATTTCAAGCTCGGGTTTAGGGTTTATGGGTTTGAGCTTATTTTCAAGCATATATTCGTGCATACCTTCATTTTTGTCGTAATATATAATGTAGCCTTTCAATATTGAAAAAACTTTACCCTCCTTATCCCAAGTGTAAAAACTGCTTATGCCCTCCTGCGGGTCGCTTAGATACAAAAGTTTCAACCCTTTATCCGCATTTTCGTTTTGAAAAGATGTTATGTTATCGTTTATATAGTCCTCAAATCCGGGTTGAACGTACATCCAACCGACAATTTCGCAGTCCTTGAAATAAAGCTCCATTTGTTTTTCTATGTATTGCCAGCTTTTTTCGGTGAGCACCGTCATTGAATTGCGGCGGTTTGCGTACTGCCCCTGAATCATTCCGCTTATGAATATAACATCCTCATCGTTCCGCTTTTCACAGCGACCTACAAGCACGGCAACCTTTTCCTTGCACTTATCGGAAACGGCATATTGCATGGAGTAGGTGCTCACGTAATCCTCCACGTAAACCTTTGTGCCCTCGGCTATGCTGCCTATTTGTTTTATGTTACTGGGTATAACAAATTGTTCGTTACCTGTCATATACTACACTCCTTTTTAATATATTTTACATACAGATGATATCACTCGGCACACAAATATATTGTCATTTCAAGGAGGGGTATTCGTAAAATAAAAAGCAAATTTTACAAAATGCAGACAAAAAGCGGTTGACAATTACATTATTTAGCTGTATACTGTATATAACCACAAAAATCGCAGCAGAGAGGTTGCCTTATGCAATCTCTCTGTTTTTTTATGCAAAAAATTAATCGGAGGTAATGTGTATGACGGAATGTAAGTATGATGGCAGGAGCTTATATACGGTGCTCAAAAGTCAGCTTAGCAAAAAGGACAGGGAGCGATATATAGACGAGGTTTTGGGAGCTGTTAAGGAATATGACAGATATAACGACGGTAATCTGGAATTGGTTCTCAAAACCTATTTGGAATGTAATGGGAGTGTGCAGGAGGCTGCAAAGAAGATGTACGTGCACAGAAATACAATAAATTATAAGATAAGAAAGATAGAAAGCCTTACACACACAGATATATCTTCTCTTAAGGTGAGAGAAGATTTTGATATAGCTTTTATGCTTCAAGATATGGCAGACGAATAAATTTTTTAGAAAATTTACACAAATTCCTTTAAAAGTGTAGACAAATTGCAATAATTTGTGTTATAATTATACAGTGACTAATGATTTTTTGTAGCAAAACAAATAAATTATATAAAAATATTTATTAGTAAAACTGTTATAATGACAAATTTTTGCTGCTGCTACAGTTGAGTTATTCAATTATCGGAAAGGAAGTGTAAATATAATGGGGAAAATTGACGAAGAACTTGACCCGATAATGAAGTTTGCGTTAAATACAAATGAGGAAAAGCCGGAACAAAAAAATACCGACAAACCTAAAAAAACTGTGGAGGATGATGCCTTGTCACGGTTTGTGATAAAAGAGACTAAGAGTGATAAAAAGAGTGAGGACGATGCTCTGTCTCAATTTATGATAAAAGAACCAAAGGCGGAAAAAAAGTCCGAAGATGATGCTTTGGCACAGTTCATTGTTAAAGATGAAGAAGAAAAGAAAACGGAAACGGTAACCGAGAATAAGGTTGAGGAGAAGAAAGCCGAAGAGGTAGCCGAAAAAGTTGATGATAAGAAAGCCGAAGCGGTAACCGAAAAGGTTGAGGAGAAGAAAGCCGAAGCGGTAACCGAAAAGGTTGAGGAGAAGAAAGCCGAAGCGGTAACCGAAAAGGTTGAAGAAAAGAAAGCGGAAACGGTAACCGAAAAGGTTGAAGAAAAGAAAGCGGAAACGGTAACCGAAAAGGTTGA
>CAZUXS010000004.1:32011-42256 GCA_964624605.1 uncultured Lachnospiraceae bacterium
AGAAAAGAAAGCGGAAACCGTAGCCGAAAAGGTTGAAGAAAAGAAAACCGAAGCGGCAACCGAGGAAAAGGTTGAAGAAAAGAAAGCGGAAACCGTAGCCGAAAAGGTTGAGGAAAAGAAAACCGAAGTGGCAACCGAGGAAAAGGTTGAGGAGAAGAAAACCGAAGCGGTAGCCGAAAAGGTTGAGGAAAAGAAAACCGAAGCGGTAGCCGAAAAAGTTGAAGAAAAGAAAGCCGAAGAGGCAGCCGAAAAGGTTGAGAAGAAGAAAGCCGAAACTGTAGCCGTGGAAAAGGTTGAAGAGAAAAAAGTCGAAACCGTAGCTAAGGAAAAGGTTGAGGAGAAAAAGTCCGAAGCAAAAGCCGAAGAAAAGGTTGAAGAAGTGAAAACCGAACCGGTTGAACCTAATGCGGTTGTCTCACTTGATGAGGCTTTCAAGCTTTTATCCGAACAAAGGTGGGCGGAAGCCGATGCCATGCTTGATAAGCTTATTGCTCAAAATCCCACCATTGCAAAGGCTTACATAGGTAAGGTTATGGCGGCAAATAAGATTGCTGTGGAAAAGGACCTTACCAAGAGTGAAAAGTCAATAGCGGATGACCCGAACTACAAAAAGGCAACGCTGTATGCAGATGCACAGTATCAGGTTGTGCTTAGGGAATATACTTATGCTTTTGAAGAGAGAGCGAAGAAAGAAAAGGTAAAGGAAAAACAGCTTGCCGAAAGAGAAAAGCTTTATCAAGAGGCGCTTGCACTCAAAAACAATGCAAATGATGAAAATACTTTCCTTACAGCCGCATCCAGATTCAGAGATATAAGTGATTATAAGGATGCCTCAAAGTTGGCGGCTGAGTGTAACAAACTTGCACAGGCAAAGTTTGTTGAAAAGGGAATGAAGATGGAAAAGGACCGCTATATGAGGGCAGAGGCTCATGCGGCTCAAAGAAAGAAGAAAAAAATAATCAATGCTTGTGTGGCAGGTTTTGTGGGTGTTGTTGTGCTTGCAACAGGTGCTTTTATAGGTGTTGATAAGATAAAAACTCACGGCTTTATAAGTGAAAGTGAGGCAATACGCAGCCAATATGTGAATTACACCATTGCGGCAGGTGAAGCACACACCGTTGCTGTAAAGAACGATGGTACGGTTTATGCCACAGGTAATGATGATAGTGGTCAGTGCGAAGTTGGAGATTGGACGGATATAGTTGCTGTTGCGGCAGGTAACAGCCACACTGTGGGTCTTAAGAGTGACGGAACGGTTGTTGCTGTGGGTGATAATGAAGATGGTCGCTGTGATGTTTTTGACTGGAGTGATATTAAGCAGATTGCGGCAGGTGACAGCCACACTGTAGGTCTTAAAAATGACGGAACGGTTGTTGCTGTCGGAAACGATGACAGAGGTCAGATTCAGGTTGACTCATGGACTGATATACAAGAGGTTGAAGCGGGAACAAAGTGCACCATAGGTATCAAAAAGGATGGCAGCGTTGTTGTTGCGGGTAGCTCAGGTGATAAAAGCAACAAAATCGAAAAGTGGAAAAATGTTGCAAAAGCAGGTGTAGGTGAAAACTGCACAGTTGCCATGAAAAATGACGGAACAGTATCTCTTGTGGCAATTTCAGGCTATGGCGGTTCATCAAAATGGAGAAAAATTGTTGATGTTGCGGCAAGCTCCGACCATGTTGTGGGTATCACAAATGAAGGTACGGCGGTCGCTGTCGGCAAGAACTCAAGCGGATATAATTTTGATGATTGGAGCAGTGTTGTAAAGGTTGCATCAGGTTATAAATTTTCCGTAGGTTTGAGAGATAACGGAACAATTGCCTTTTCCGGCGATAACAGCAAGGGACAGGGTAATGTTGACGATTGGATTGATATAAAAACCAAATAATATAAAAAATCGACTTGCTACCGGCTGGGGCAAGTCGATTTTTTTGTTTGGCTGTAATTTCTTAAATTATTTGTTCACATCATTAAGTAAGCTTATAATATCGAGAATGTTGAACTCTCCGTCCATATTGTAATCTCTTACGGTTTTATCAACGGAGCTTATATCCTCCGTACCGTTTACGGATTTAAGAATCAAAGCAGCATCGGTTTCGTCAACCTTGCTATCATTATTTACATTACCTATATACGTGATTTTGGCACTTGACGGATATAAATTGCTGTTA
The DNA here is from genome assembly GCA_964624605.1 of uncultured Lachnospiraceae bacterium. Taxonomy (GTDB): domain Bacteria; phylum Bacillota; class Clostridia; order Lachnospirales; family CAG-274; genus CAZUXS01. The sequence goes on from CAZUXS010000004.1 coordinate 34,183, forward strand.
TCTGCCTTTGTGCCCTTGTAGCAATACACCGTTTCTATGCTTGTGCAACCGGTGAAAGCAGTTGTTCTTATAGTTGTAATGCTTGACGGAATTATTACTGTTTTAAGGCTTGTGCAGCTTGCAAATGCATTTCCGTCCACTCTTGTGACACCGTTAGGTATTCTCACACTTGTTATGCCTGTTCCGGCAAAGGCTGATGAATCAATTTCGGTAATCTTAATTCCGTTTATTGTTTCGGGGATAACAACCTCGGTGTCCTCACCGTTATATGCTGTTATAATTCCGTAAGCTTCATCCACCTCAAAGTATTCCTCCGGTGTAGGTTTCGGCACATCGCTTGGCATTTCACCTACATAAACAATTTTCACACCTGTAGGATAAAGGCTTGAATCATCAGCTGTACTGCCCTTATAGCAATATACGCTCTTAAGGTTGCTGCACTCCTCAAAAGCATCATCGGATATGCTTGAAACCGTATATGGTATTTCTATGGTTGTTATGCCATAACAACCATAGAAAGCATATTCGCCTATTGTTTCCAATGTGGTTGGCAGAGTTATACTTGTGAGATTTTCGCAGGCTTCAAAAGCAAGTCCGTCTATTGTCTTAACACCATCGGGAACGGCGTATTCCGTTTCGGTGATATTGCTTGGATAGTGCACAAGCTCCGTGCCGGCTTTGTTGAACAATATTCCATCTACGGATTTATATGCCGTATTACCCGCATCTACGGTTATTTTTTCAAGCTTTGTGCACCCTTCGAAAGCATCATACGCTATATCTGTTACACTTTCGGAGATTTTGATTTTTTCTACCGATGTTTTTCCGTAAAACGCTCCGCTTCCAATGCCGGTAACGGCAACTCCACCTATAATAGTCGGAACGTACACAAATATATCGGAACCCTTGTAATTTGTTATTACACCGTTGTTAAATGTGAAAAGGCTTTCGTCCGTATATACATTTTCATCGTATATATAAACAAGGGTTGCACCATTGGGATATAGGGAGGCATAATCGGCAGTGCTGTTTTTAACACAATATACCGTAGTTATTGAAGTACCGGAAAATGGATACTCTCCTATTGTCTTGACACTTGCCGGTATAGTCACACTTGTAAGATTGCTACAACTGCTAAAGGCATAACTACCAATACTTGTTACGCTATCCGGTATAGTCACACTTGTAAGCTCGTAACAACCGTTAAAGGCATAACTACCAATACTTGTTACGCTATCCGGTATAGTCCCAATTGTAAGTTTATGGCAATTATAAAATGCATAACTGCCTATGTTTTTAACGCTGTTAGGTATGGTTACATCTGTCAAACCACTGCAGCCATAAAAAACACGTTCCTCTATACTTTCGATGCCTTCGGGTATATTTATACTTGTCAAACCGCTACAGTTATAAAAGGCACGTACACCAATATTTGTGACACTATTCGGTATATTCACACTTTTCATCTCTGTGCAGTAGTAAAAAGCATATTCACCTATGCTTGTCACTCCCTTTGCTATATTTACATCGGTTAAGCTGTAACAATAATAAAAAGCATAGTCACCGATAACCCCGTCACTTGTAACCCCTGAAGATGTATTTAGGGTTGATAATTTTTTACAATTGTAAAAAGCATAGTTGCCAACACTCAAAATACCTGTGGCATTGTTTACTGTTGTCAATGCGCTACAATTATAAAATACATAATTGCCTATTTTATCGACACCCTTACCTATAGTTACGCTTTCAAGCTTGCTACAACCGTAAAACGTATAATCTCCCGTTGATGTTACACTATCGGGAATAGTGACACTCTTCAGGCTCGTGCAGTTTTCAAAAGCATAATCATCTATTTTTTCCACACCGGTGGGTATGCTATAATCGGTTGTATCGGATTTAACGGGTAAGAATATAAATTCCTTTCCGTCCTTTGTAAGCAAGCCGCCATTCACCGTTTTATAGTTATTGTTCTTTTTAACAACGTTTATATTCTGCAAATTACTGCAATTACGAAATGCATTTTCTCCTATCGTTTCCACAGAGCTTGGTATATTAATGCTTGTTAAAGAACTGCAACCGTAAAACGCATTATCCGCAATACCTGTTACGTCATATTCACCAAGTTTTTCCGGGATGGTTATATCAGTATCCGTGCCGGTATATCTGGTTATTTCACCTGTTAAAGTATTAAATTTAAAATCCCCAACTGTTGCTATATTTGACGGTTCAACTACCGTATCTGCTCCACCGGTATCGGTATAAACAGAATATACCACCGGATTTGTTCCTTGTCCCGCAAAGTAAACTTCGGCACCTGCCTTAAGACCTACTCTAAATGTCTCATATATTGATGCTTCGCTATCATTGGTTTTTGATGCAACAACTGTCGGTTTGCCACCCTCTGTTACATCGCCCGTAAAAATATAGTTTGTTTTGAGCGAACCAACCTTATGGTCAATATTAATTGTTGTATCTTGTTTTGCGGTAATTTTAAAAGCAACACGATATGCTTTTGTTTCTCCATTGACCGTAAGAATTGTGTTTACACTGTTTGTTTGTAACCAACAGTTATATTCCGCATCGCCTACTCTAAACGTGTCACCACCTGATGATATTTTATAACTCAATTTTTGTTCAGCTTCAATTGTTATTTTATCTCCATCATAAAAAACGGCTCCGGATTCAACTTCTGCACTGGCAATAAATACATCATTACTTTCTTCACTGTCCTCATAAGCCTCAACCCCAACACTCTCATCAATAGTCTCAGCCCACATCACATTGCAGTTACTAAGTGCCACCGTTGCCGCCAACACCGCACCTATAATTCTTTTCGATTTCATAAATCCGCCCTCTTTCATATATTCAGAACAGCCCACCTAAGACATATCGACGGGCTGTTATAATTTTATTTATTTCACATCTTTGAGCAAGCTTATAATATCGAGAATATCAACATAGCCATCCATATTGTAATCTCGTATGGTTTTTTCAACAGAGCTTGCAGTTCCGACAACGTTTACGGACTTAAGAATCAAAGCCGCATCGGTTTTGTCAACTGTGCTATCACTATTCACATTACCTATGTATACGATTTTCACACCTGACGGATATAATTTGTTGTTATCTGCCACTGTGTCCTTGTAGCAATATACGGTTTCCAAGCTTGTGCAATCGGTGAAAGATGTTGACATCACGGTTGAAATGCTTGACGGAATTATCACCGTTTTAAGACTTTTACAATTTGCAAAAGCATTTCTGCCTATTCTTGTGACACCGCTTGGTATTTTCACGCTTGTTATATTCGTGTTTGCAAAAGATGATGTATCAATTTCGGTAACCTTAGTTCCTTTTATTGTTTCCGGAATAATAACATCTGTATCTTTGCCGTTATATACTGTTATAATTCCATCCTCATCAATATCAAAATACTCATCGGATGTATACTTAATCGGCATTCTGCCAACGTAAATGATTTTTGCACCCGTGGTATAAAGGCTTGAATTATCAGCCGCACTACTCTCATAGCAATATACGGTTTCGAGATTACACTCCTCAAAAGCATCCTCTGAAATGCTTGTAACAGTATAAGGTATTTCTATGCTTTCAAGACTGTTGCAACCATAGAAAGCATATTTTTCGATTGTTTCCAATGTGTTTGGCAATTCTATGCTTGTGAGATTTTCACAGGATTCAAAAGCAAGTCCGCCTATTGTTTTAACACCATCGGGGACGGTGTATTCCGTTTCGGTGATATTGCTTGGATAATGCAAAAGCTCCGTGCCATCATTGCTAAGCAAAATACCGTCTACTGATTTATACGCCGTATTGCCCGCATTTACAGTTATATTTTCAAGCTTTGTGCAGGATTCAAAAGCGTCATAAGCTATATCCGTTACACTTTCCGGAATTTTAATTTTCTTTATTGTTGTTTTTCCGACAAATGCACCGCTACCTATACCCGTCACGGCAACACCGCCTATGGTCGTAGGAATGTTTACAAATATATCGGAGCCTTTGTATCTTGTTATAACACCGTTGTTGAATGTGAAAAGATTGTCATCCGTATACACATTTTCATAAGCAAAGGTTACACCGCTTGGATATAAGGAAGTATCATCGGCGGCACTGTTCTTGTCACAATATACAGTAGTTATTGAAGTATTGTAAAATGCACGTGTGCCCACTTCCTCAACGCTTGACGGTATGGTCACATTTTTAAAACCGGTACAATAATAGAAAGCATAATCACCTATACTTATCACGCCATAAGGTATGGTTACACTTTTCAAGCCGCTGCAATTATAAAAAGCATAATTACCTATACTTGTCAAACTATCCGGAATAGTCACACCTGTCAAACCGCTGCAATTATAAAAGGCATAATCACCTATGCTTGTTACACTATCGGGGATAGTTACACTTTTCAAGCCGTTGCAATAATAAAAGACAGAATCACCTATACTTGTTACACTATTGGGGATAATTACACTTGTCAAGTTGCTGCAACCATAAAAGGCAGAATTACCTATGCTTGTTACACTATCGGGTATAGTTACACTTTTCAAAGCGTTGCAATAATAAAAGACAGAATCACCTATACTTGTTACACTATTGGGGATAGTTACACTTGTCAAGCTGCTGCAACCATAAAAGGCAGAATTACCTATGCTTTTTACACTATCGGGGATAGTTACACTTTTCAAACCGCTGCAATAATAAAAGACAGAATCTCCTATACTTGTTACACTATTGGGGATAGTTACACTTGTCAAGCTGCTGCAACCATAAAAGGCAGAATTACCTATGCTTGTTACACTATCGGGGATAGTTATACTTGTCAAACTTCTGCAAGCACAAAAGGCAGAATTACCTATGCTTGTTACACTATCGGGGATAGTTACACTTGTCGAGCTACTGCAACTATGAAAGGCAGAGTCTCCTATACTTGTTACACCATCGGGAATATTTATACTTGTCAAACTGCTGCATTTTGCAAAAGTATAATCTTTTATACTCGTAATACCTTTAGGTATATTTATACTTGTTAAGCCACTGCAATTGTAAAAGGCATATTCACCTATATCTGTTACACCGTCTGCCATACCGACACTTGTCAAACCTGTACAGTTGTAAAAAGCATAATTACCTATGCTTTTTACACTATTCGGTATGCTTACACCTGTCAAACCACTGCAATTATAAAAGGCATATTCACCTATACTTGCTACCCCATTTGCTATGTTTACATCCGTTAAGCTATTACAACCGTAAAAAGCATAATCACCTATAATTGCATCGCTTGCAACACCCGCAGATGTATTTAAGGTTGATAATTTTGAACAATTGTAAAATGCATAATTACCGACACTCAAAATACCCGTTGAATTGTTTACGCTTGTCAAAGCACTGCAATCATAAAACGAATAATCGCTTATTTTATCAATGCCCTTACCGATAGTTACGCTTTCAAGATTACTACAGTTGTAAAAAATATGATTACCCATTGATGTTACACTGTTGGGAACAGTAACGTTTTTTAAATTAGCACATCCGTCAAAAGCATAATTATGTATTTTTTCCACACCGTTTGGCACGGTATATTCCGTCTCATCGCTGTACTGTGCAGGCAAAAATACAAATTCCTTACCATTCTTTGTAAGTAAGCCGCCATTCACCACTTTATATTTGCTGTTGCTTTTTGAAACGGTTACACTTTGCAAATTACTGCATCTGGCAAATGCATTTTCGCCTATTGATTCCACCTTGCCGGGGATATAAAATATTGTTAAACCACTGCAACCGTAAAAGGCATTTTCACCTATAGTTGTTATGTTATCCGGTAATGTAATATCCGTTAAACCGCTGCAATCATAAAAAGCATTTGCACCTATGGTTTTTACGTTATCCGGCAATGTGATATCCGTTAAACGACTACAACCGTAAAAGGTATTATCACCTATGCTTGTTATTGTGGACGGAAGCGTTATACTTGTTATTCTGCTATCCTTGAAAACACCATCAGCAATACCCGTTACCGTATGACCATCAATTTCATCGGGAATTGTTATATCCGTAACCCTACCGGTATAGCCTGTTATTTCACCTGTTGAAGCATCAAAGTCAAAATTTACTGCATTTAATTCCTCTTTATCCGTATAAACTGAATAAAATGTCGGATTAGATGCACATCCAACAAAGTAAACTTCCTCACCGGATTTAAGCTCCACACTTAATGTATCAAAGATTGAAGAACTTCCGCTATTATATTTTGAAGCTAAAGACTCGGTGCTACTACCGGAAGTAATATCTCCCTTAATGATATAATTTGTTTTGCCGGAAGTGACCTTATGGTCAAGATATATCGTAGTATCCTGTTTTGCTGTGATTTTACAAGCAATACGATATGACTTATTATAACTTCCATCAACATAAAGGGCGGTGTTTGTGCCCGATGTTTGCAAGTTGCTTGGATATAACACACCATTAACAACCTCGGGATTTTTTGTTGTGTTAAAATTTAATTTTTGTGTTGCCTCAACCTTTATTTTATTGCCATCAAACAAAACATCGCCTGTGTTTGCCGCTTCCGTCGGAATAAATATATCACTGCCCTCAATATCCTCATACACAATTTGAGTATCTGTGGGATAAAGGCTTGAATTATCAGCAACACTACCCTTGTAGCAATATACGGTTTTGAGATTGCTGCACTCCTCAAAAGCATCCTCGGAAATAGTTGTGACGGTATATGGTATTTCTATGCTTGTCAGATTTTTATAATTTCTAAAAGCAAGTCCGCATATCGTTTTAATACCGGTTGGCACAGTATAATTTGTTATATCTGATTTTGGAAGTGAAATTATAAGTTTTGTTCCGTTTTCGGCAATTAAAGCACCGTCTACCATTTTAAAACTATTGTTATCTTCCGCAACAGTTATATTCTTTAAATTACTGCAATTACTAAATGCAGTATCGCTTATGCTTGTTATTGTGGACGGAATTGTTATGCTTGTTATGTTTTCACTGTTGAAAGCACCATCAGCAATACCTGTTACTGTATATCTGCCGATTTTTTCGGGAATAGTTACCTCCGCATCCGTGCCGGTATAACCGGTTATTTCACCGGTTGAAGCATCAAATCCAAAATCTACTGTCTCAGCCGTATAAATGGAATAAAATGCAGGATTTGATCCCTGTCCCGCAAAATAAACTATATCTCCTGCTTTAAGCTGTGCACACAATGTTGTATAGATTGAATCATCAATATCATTTTCTTTTGATGTTACAACTTCGATTGTCCCATCATTAACATTTTGCTTAAAAATACAGTTTGTTTTATCGCAAGCAACTTTATTGTCAATATATACTATTGTATCCTGTTTTGCGGTAATTTTGAAAGCAACACGATATTTTTTAGTCACTCCATTAACTGTTAGAGTTGTGTCCACACTGTTTGTTTGTAAATAACTGGTATATTCCAAGCCATTTACAATATCCGATTTTGTTGTTTTATAATTCAATTTTTGTTCAGCTTCAACTTTTATTTTATTACCATCAAGCAAAACATCCCCCTCATTTACATCCTCTGTCGGAATAAACTCATCCTCACCCTCGGCACTCACGGTGCTTTCATCGTAAGCTTCAATACCAATATTATCAGTAGCCGTATCTGCCCACAACACATTGCAATTGCTAAACGCCACGGTTGCCGCCAACACCGCACCTAAAACTCTTTTTGATTTCATAAATTCGCCTTCTTTCGTATATTTAACACATTTATTATATCACTTATTGTTTATTATTTCAAGTGTTTTACAATGCGTATAATTCACTTTTAACAAAGAAACACACCAATACAGTGGTAAATGTCAACATTTCAAACAAAAAAACGGTCCACCGACATTATATCGATGGACCTTGTTTTAATTTCCTCTTTCAAGACTTATTTCATTGAATTTTGAAAGCAGTGTATCTATAGAGGTGTTTTTCTTTTTTTCGCCCTCAATATCTATGATAGCGTTTCCCTCGTGCATCATAATGAGGCGGTTGCCGTATTCGAGTGCGTATTTAA
>CAZUXS010000005.1:0-36515 GCA_964624605.1 uncultured Lachnospiraceae bacterium
GCTTGCAGGCTCTACGTTAAGTCCCTCGGCATCCTTTTTAGCCTCCGCAATATATCTTTCGGAAATTACTGTGGACTCAACACCTTCCTCGTTGGCTCTCTTTATTATTTTGTCGTCAACATCGGTGAAGTTTTGAACGTAGGTTACGTCATAACCCTTATATTCCATATATCTTCTGATTGTGTCAAATATTACATAAGGTCTTGCGTTGCCGATGTGAATGAAGTCATATACCGTAGGTCCGCAGACATACATTTTAACCTTGCCTTCCTCCAATGGCACAAATTCCTCTTTCTTTCTTGTAAGTGTGTTGTAAAGTTTCATCTCTTTTCCTCCTGATTCATTTTAGCTAAAGCCTTTTCAAGCCTTTCAACCCTTGCCCTCAGTGCACAAATTTCCATTTGAACGGGGTCGGGTAATCTTATTTGGTCAAGTGCATCGGCAGGGTTGTCACTTGATGGGTCAATAATGGTTCTTTTTACGGCTCTGCCGGGTACACCAACAACCGTGCAATAAGGCTCTATGTCGTGCAAAACAACAGAGCCGCCGCCTATTTTGCAGTTATCGCCTATTTTTATAGGTCCAAGCACTTTTGCGCCCGTGCCTATAAGTACATTATTACCGATGGTTGGGTGTCTTTTACCCGTTTCATGCCCCGTACCGCCGAGGGTTACACCTTGATATATGGTGCAGTTGTTACCTATTTCGCACGTTTCACCGATAACAACACCCATGCCGTGGTCAATAAAAAGTCCGCTGCCGATTTGTGCACCGGGGTGAATTTCAATACCCGTAAACCATCTTGAAATCTGTGATATGGTTCTTGCAATAAAAAACATTTTACGGCGATAAAACCTGTGTGCCAAACGATGGGATAATATTGCCCAAAAACCGGGATAAAGCATAACCTCCCAACTGCTTTTTATGGCGGCATCACGCCTTTTTATTGTTTCAATATTACTTCTTAAACTCATACAAAAACTCCCAATCTGTAAAACCGATGAAATCACATTAAAAATTACATAGCAATAGAGGATTAAATCCCGTTTAATCCTATGCGCATAAAAAAACTCCGCCTCTGCAAGAGACGAAGTTATCCGTGGTTCCACTCTATTTAAGGGCACAAAGCCCCTCTCAAAGACGTATAACGCCGTCACACGCACAAGGCTACCACCGCAGGCTTCACCCTATGAACTCCGAAACGCACTTTCGCCGTAAATCACAATAGGGCAATTTCAGCTTGTATGCCCCTCTCTGAAAGGTATTCATCGGTTACTCTTTTTCTTCACTGTTTTTACATTATCTTATATATAATATACTTTTGCGGTAAAAATGTCAATACTTTTTTCATTTTTACTCTTCATCGTCGTCGCAAAGCTTTCTGACTAAAACGATGATGATGGCAAGGCAATTCAAAACCATAGCGATATCAAGTATTGTCCTCACAATTTGGTGCAGCTTTTCGTCATTCATGGCATATCCTCCCTTATTTTTTCTTATAATAAAGCATACAGTGACAGTATCCCTCAAAATCGGGGTCTTTAATCTGCTGCTTAAATTCATCACACATACATTTGTATTCTTCCTTGCGTTCAAGCCTGCAAGGGCAGTAGCCGCCCGTTCTTTCGAGTCCTTCTTTAACGGTACGCACTATTTCTTCATTCTCATTGAATAATATCTTCAAATAACGCAACTCCTATCGTTCATATATTTTTATTATAACATAAAATGATATAATTTCAAGTAAAATTATATAAAAAACCAAATATTTGATAATTATTTTTTTATGTTATAAAACAGGTTCGCCACAACTTTTGTGAAAAATACATAAAAAATAAAAAAAGGCTTTTAATTGCACAAAAAATATAGTATAATATATATGTATTCGTGTGCGTAATCGGAAAAAATCAAAATTCACACGATTACAAATATATGCAAACGAGGTATTTTTATGAGAAGTATGACAGGCTACGGCAGAGGCGAATGTACTATGTTCGACCGTAAATTTGTTGTTGAGATAAAGTCTGTAAATCACAGATACAACGATATAACAATAAAACTGCCAAGAATAATGATGTCCTACGAGGACGGTGTAAAAAAATTGCTTGCCTCACAGATATTCAGAGGAAAGACGGATGTTTATATCAATTTTGAAAGCTTTTCAAAAGAAGATGTGAGTATAAGCATAAATGAAGGTGTGGCTGACAGCTACGTTGCGGCACTTAAGGTGCTTGAAGAAAAATATAACCTCTATTCCAATGAGGAGGGAAAGCTTCCTCTTGAATTGGTGGCTAAGTTCCCCGATGTTGTCAGTGTTGAAAACGGCGTTTTGAGTGACGAGGCAAAGGAAGAAATAAGGCAGTGCCTTATGAGTGCAACGGCACAGGCACTTGAAGCTTTCACATCTATGAGGACGAGAGAGGGCGAAGCCCTTAAGGCAAACATAAGTGAAAAGCTTGTCGGCATAAAATCCGCAGTGGACAAGATAAACGAGCGTGCACCCGAAGTTGCAAAGGACTACAGACAAAGGCTTACCGAAAAGCTTAATGAACTGGAAGAGGTAAAGGCGGATGAGGCGAGAATACTTACCGAGGTGCTTATATTCTCCGACAAGGCTTGCATAGATGAAGAAATAACAAGGCTTTACAGCCACCTTGACCAAATGGCAAGCATATTGGAAGAAAAAGTACCCGTAGGCAGAAAGCTTGATTTTTTGGTGCAGGAGATAAACAGAGAAGTCAACACCATAGGTTCAAAATCAAACGACCTTACGATAACAAACCTTATCGTCGATACCAAGAGCGAGGTTGAAAAAATAAGGGAGCAGATTCAGAACATAGAGTAAGCTGCCTTATATCGTGAAGGGATTATTATGCAGGGTGTAAAAATAATAAATATCGGTTTTGGCAATATTGTATCGGCACAGAGGATAGTTGCCGTCATAAATCCGGATTCGGCACCGGTGAGGCGACTTATACAGGATAGCAGGGAAAAGGGCATGGTTATAGATGCCACACAGGGCAGGCGAACAAGAGCCGTAATTGTTACGGACAGCAGTTTTCTCATACTCTCCGCCCTCCAACCCGAAACAATAGCAGGCAGAATAAAAGAACCGATAACGACTACGGAGTAAGCTACATTTGCCGATAAAACGGGAGGACATAATGGAAAACAATGTATATTTTAAGGATAGGCTGTTGGTTGTGATTTCGGGCCCGTCCGGAGTAGGCAAGGGCACTGTTGTGAAAGAACTTGTTAAGGACGATGCCTATGCACTTTCGGTTTCAGCAACCACAAGAGATCCCAGAGAGGGCGAAGTTGACGGTGTGCATTACTTCTTCCTCAAAGATGAAGAGTTTGAATCACGCATAAAAGAAGATAAATTTATGGAATATGCGGGATATTGCAAACATTATTACGGCACACCTAAGGATTATGTGTTTGCCAAAATGGACGAGGGTAAGGACGTTATACTTGAAATTGAGGTGCAGGGTGCGTTGCAGATAAAGAAAAAGTATCCCGAAGCGGTGCTTTTGTTTGTTCTCCCGCCTTCAATGGAGGAGCTTAGGTCAAGACTTGTGGGCAGAGGCACGGAAAGTGCGGAAGTGATTGAAGAAAGACTTAAAAAAGCGGAAGAGGAACTTTCCTTTGCACCGTCTTATGATTATGTAATCACAAACGATACCGTTGAAAATGCGGTTAAGCGTGTAAATGATATAGTATCTGCGGAGCATAAAAAGGCAAGCAGAAACGAACGTTTAATAAGTAGTATCATAAAGTAAGGAGAAAAAAATATGTTAAAACCATCTTATGCAGAATTAATGGATGTTATGAACAGGGAAAAAGAGGGTGATGTAACAAGCCGTTACACGGTTGTTATAGCTGCCGCAAAAAGAGCAAGACAGATTATTGACGGCGATGAACCTATGATTGAAAACCCTGTTGAAGGCAAGCCTCTTTCAACTGCTGTTGCAGAGATATATGAAGGCAAGGTTGCCGTTGTGCCCGAGGGTGAAGGTACAAAGATTAGAATTAAGAAGAAAAAGCTTAAGCAGGACCTTGAGGAAGAAATTCAGCAGGCTAATCCACCTGCCGAAAGTGCAGCTCAGTCAGACAGTGAGCAGGTTCAGGGCGAAGAAAGCGAAGATATGGAAGAGCTTGCGGGTATGAGTGTGGTTGATGACACAAATCCCGATGCCGAGGACGCAATTATTGAAGATATCGATGAAGTGAGTCAGAGCGAGGAAGAATAAGACTAAGCTATGAAATATGCTGCCGTGAGGGTATCTGTGCCAAATCAAAGGTTGGATCACATTTTTCACTATATCATACCCGAGGAACTTGAAAATAGTGTGACCGAGGGTATGAGGGTGTATGTGCCTTTCGGAAAGGGCAATCGAAGAATTGAGGGCTATGTTACAAAAATTACGGATACGGTGGAGTTTGACACTTCAAAATTGAAGTGTATTTCGGATATTGCGGAGGAATACTCCGTTGTGAGTGCCAAAAAGCTGGAACTTGCCGCTTGGATGCAGAAAAAATATTACTGTACCCTCAATGCTTGTATGATGTGTATAGTACCCAAATTTTCAAATGAAAAAAAGTTTGCCTGTGTTTCTCTCAATGAGGAGCTTGAAAACAGGGAAGAAATAATAAAAAAAATAAGAAGCGAAAAACAGCACAGGGTGCTGGATATGCTTCAAGCAGGTGCAATATACCCCGTAAGTCACGTGAAAACGCTGCTGGATGTGGATAACGCACCCATAAATGCACTTGTAAAAAAAGGCATATTGAAAATGACATATATGCAGGAATACAGGGGCAATTGCTTAAATCATAAATCGGATACGGTTTTGCCCGAACTTACATCGGAGCAAAATGCCGCCTTGGATTTTATAAACGAAAGGTTGCAACGAAAAAGTATAAAGCCTATACTTTTGCACGGCGTGACGGGTAGCGGCAAGACGGAAGTCTATTTACGCATAATACAAAGTGTGCTCGATGAGGGCAAGGAGGCTATCGTGCTTGTGCCCGAAATTTCACTCACCCCTCAAACGGTGGAACGCTTTGTGCGTCGTTTCGGTGACAGGGTTGCAGTTACCCATTCCAGAATGTCCGACGGTGAAAGATACGACCAGTGGACAAGGGCAAGACGTGGTGAGGTTTCAATAATGATAGGACCTCGTTCCGCAATATTCACACCTTTTGAAAATTTAGGCGTGGTCATAATAGACGAGGAACACGAAAGCAGCTACAGGGCAGACGGGCAAGCACCGAAGTATGATGCCAGAGAAGTTGCCGTGAAACTCGGGCAGCTTTACGGGTCACTCACGGTAATGGGCAGTGCAACACCGTCCGTTAATTCATATCACCTTGCAGAGATAGGGCAATACGATATTGTAACTCTCAAAAACAGGGTAAATAATACCTTCCCCGAGGTCAATGTTGTGGATATGAGGGTGGAACTGCTGCATAAAAATCTTTCGATATTCAGCAGGGCACTTCAAAAGGAAATAAGTGTGAACCTTGAAAAGGGCAAACAGACCATAGTATTTTTGAACAGGCGAGGTTATTCAACCTTTGTTTCTTGCAGAAATTGCGGTTATGTTATGAAGTGCGAACACTGCAATGTGAGCTACACCTATCATAAGGGTATAAACAAGCTGATGTGTCACTACTGCGGTGCTGAAAAAAATGTGCCGTCGACCTGTCCCGAATGTGGTTCGGAATATATAAGGTATTTCGGCACGGGCACGGAAAAGATACAGCAGGAGCTTGAAAAACTTTATCCGGATGCAAGAATATTGCGTATGGATTTGGATACCACAAGGAGAAAGAACAGTTTTGCCGATATTTTGAACAGCTTCAAAAACGGTGATGCCGATATACTCATAGGCACGCAGATGATTGCAAAGGGTTTGGATTTTCCCAATGTAACCCTTGTGGGTGTTGTTGCCGCCGATATATCACTTAACATAAGTGACTATAACTCTGCGGAAAAGACGTTTCAGCTTTTGACACAGGTCAGCGGAAGAGCAGGCAGAGCCGATGCAAAGGGCAGGGTTTATATTCAAACATATAATCCCGACCACTACAGTGTGAGGTATGCATCCGAAAATGACTATGAGGGTTTTTATAAGGAAGAGATAGGTTTCAGACGTATGCTCAATTATCCGCCGTATACGAATGTGTTTTTTATACTTATGAGCGGTGAAGATGAAGAAGAATTGAAAAGAACAATAAATTATCTTTATGATATTTTAAAGTTCTATAATGATAAACGAAATGTGGGTACTCTTTACGAGCCTGTGCCCGCAATCATATCAAAGATTAACAAGAAGTATCGTTGGAGAATAATTATAAAGTGTGAAGATGAGGTTAAGCTTAAAAGTTATGTGCTTTTTTGTGTTGATAAACTCAAAAGCAATATGAAAACGGATAATGTTTCCATAAGTTTGACTATAAACCCCGACTATACTTTCTGATTTGGAGGAACAATAATGGCAACAAGAATTATAAGAGAATTGGGAGAGGACGTTTTAAGAAAAAATGCCAAGCCGGTAAAAACGGTTGATGAAAAAATAATTCAGCTTTTGGATGATATGGCTGAAACAATGTATGAGGCAAACGGTGTCGGGCTTGCCGCACCGCAGGTTGGAATTTTGAAACAGATAGTTGTCATTGACATAGGTGATGAGAACGGTCTGTATGAAATAATAAATCCCGTTATATTGGAACAGAGCGGTGAGCAGACAGGCAACGAAGGTTGTTTATCTGTGCCCGGTAAGATGGGTGTTGTCACAAGACCGTCCTATGTTAAGGTGGAATACACAAACCGTGACGGTGAGAGAGTGGTTGCAGAGGGTCAAGACCTTTTTGCAAGAGCTGTTTGCCATGAGGTAGATCACCTTTCCGGTATACTTTATGTGGATAAGGTTGAGGGCGAGCTTTCGGATGTGGAAACCGAAGAAGAACCGGAGCTTGAACCAAATGTGACAGTAAGATAATTTTACACTGTAAAGATAAGTTTAAACCTAGGAGGATATTTAAAATGAAGATAGTATTTATGGGTACACCCGAATTTGCGGTACCTACTTTGGAGGCACTCATTGAAAGTGATAAGCATGAGGTTGTTGCTGTAATCAGCCAGCCTGATAAGCCAAAGGGAAGAGGTAAGAAGCTTCAGCCAACACCCGTAAAGGAAGTTGCGCTTGCACACAATATTCCCGTTTATCAGCCCGAAAAAATAAAGGACGAGGCATTTATGGACGAGCTTGAAAAGATAGAGGCAGACTTTTTTGTTGTTGTTGCCTACGGTCAGATTCTTTCACTCAGATTGCTTATGATGCCTAAATACGGTTGCCTTAACGTACACGGCTCACTTTTGCCAAAGTACAGAGGTGCGGCGCCTATGCAGTGGTCAATCATAAACGGCGACCCAACAACGGGTATAACAATTATGTTTATGAATGAAAAATGCGATGAGGGCGATATGATACTCAAAAAGGAAATCTATATCGATGCCGATGAAACAACCGGTATGCTTTATGACAGAATGAAAATGATAGGTGCGGATTGCCTTATTGAAGCACTTGATTTGATTGAAGCAGGCAAGGCAAGACCTGTACCACAGGATAACTCAGCGGCGAGCTATGCGCCTATGATTAACAAGTCAATGTGCCAGATTAACTGGGAGGACACTTCCGAGCATATATGCAATAAGATAAGAGCTTTTAATCCGGCACCGGGTGCATTCACCTTCAGAGGCGAAGAAATGATTAAGATATACAGTGCAAAGCCTGATTACGTATATACAGGCAGACCCGGCAGAGTTGTGAATGTAGACCCTAAAAAAGGTTTCAATGTTGCAACAAAAGACGGTTCAATTTTGGTTGAATATATCTGTGCTCCGGGTGGAAGAGTTATGAGAAGTACGGATTATATGAGAGGTCACGAAATTTTGGTTGGCGAAAAGTTTGAATACAATCACATATTCAAGCTTCATATTACAATGCCTAAAGGACAAAAATAATTCAATTTTTGTATCTTATGAATAGGAGGGTTTGGTATGGTTACTTTGCTTTATTATGTTTTTATATTGCTTGCAATCGTATCCATGATTGCATCATCAAATGTCAATTCAACCTTCAACAAGTATGCTAAGGTGCTTAATTCATTGAATTACACCGGAGCACAGGTTGCAAGGATGATACTTGACAGAAACGGACTTCAAAATGTCGCAATTGAAAGAGTGAGCGGAAACCTAACGGATCATTACGACCCTACAAAAAAAGTTTTAAGGCTTTCTTCAAGTGTATATGATAACAGAAGTGTTGCGGCACTCGGAGTTGCCGCACATGAGTGCGGTCATGCTGTGCAGGATGCAACGGGTTATATTCCGCTTAAGACAAGGTCTGCGATTTTTCCTGTTGTTCAGCTTGGCAGTAAGCTTGCTATGCCTGTGTTTATAATAGGTCTTATACTTTCCTATTTTTCAACGCAGTTTTTAACGGTTGCTTTGGCAGGTGCAATACTTTTTGCTTTTGTTGTTGCTTTTCAGCTTGTTACACTCCCTGTGGAGTTTAATGCATCCGCGAGGGCAATAGATATGCTTAAGGGTTACGGCATACTTTCACAGCAGGAAATTCAGCCCGTTAAAAAGGTGCTCAGTGCCGCAGCTATGACCTATGTTGCCGCTGCAGCAATGGCAATTGTACAGCTTTTGAGATTGCTTATTATAATAAACGGTAATTCAAGAAGAAGATAAATATTTATAAAAAAGCCGCTACTTTATTGTAGCGGTTTTTTTGCTGAAAATTATTTTTCAATTTGATACTCAAAAGCACCCACGTCTATCTTGTTCACAATTCTTTTGTTGCCCGCAAGGTCTGTGAGCTTGCCCATATCGGAACTTACGCTGTTATCACCCATATCAATGCCGTATGAATTTTTTGAAAGGCTGTAGTCCTTGTTGAAATTCACCTTGCCGAAATAATTTTTTCCGCCCGTGTAGGTATCGAAAGCTTTTATACCGGATATTTCTTTCTTTGCAAATTCAAAGTAAATTTCATTTTCACCCAAAGGAGAATAGAATAAGTTGTTGTTGAAGCTTACATTCAAAACATAGTCCTTTGGCAAATCTCCGCCTATCATAGGGTATTTTTTATCGTCCTTGTAAATTATGTTGTTTCTCACGTCTATGCCGTCGCATTTGGCAAAACAAAGTTCACCGTTCCAACCGCCGTCACCATTGCCGTTGTTTGCAAGTGTGTTGTTGTATATTTTGGTATCTTTGACATAACCGGTCTTTTTCTCGTCATAGCCGCCTATCCTTATGCCGCCGTAATCGTTACCGTAAACAAGGTTGTTTCTAACTGTTATGTTTTTCACGGGGTAGTCGGCTTGCAACTCCTCCGAACCAATTTCAATGCCGTACATATTGTCGTGTGAAATATTGTTTTCAAGCACAATATCCCTTGCACCGTCAACATATAAGCCCGCACACTCCGCATAGTCACATACGGAATTGTAGATTTCATTGCCTGTCGCAACACAGTATCTCGGTTGGTCAAGAGATTTGACCTTGCAATACCCCGCATTGCCGTAAAAATCAATGCCTATGTTGGTGTTATCATGCACTTTGTTGTTTATAACATTTACGTATTTTACATTTCCCGCTATGGAAACAGCTTCACACCAACCTGTTGTGTTGTTGTAAATATCGTTGCCCTCAATGCAAATATTGTTTACAGAGTCCTCCTCCGTTTTACCCTCGCCGTAGCAAAGTATGGCGTTCGCTTCGCCGTCTTGGTTTTCATTCGGCTTTGTTGTGAGGATATCGTGTATGGAGTTGTTACGTATGATAATGTGGTTTTCGTCACCGTCAAGGAGTATACCATACGCTTTAACGGATGAATAATTGCCTATGTCAAGTCCCTCAATTTTGATGTAGTCATTGCCGTCAAGTGAGAATACAGCACCGTCCGTGCCAGAGGTCATCGTGAGGTGTGGGGTTTCGTTTTTGTAGTTTTTAATTGTGATGTATTTCCCCTCACTGCCCGAAGTTTTGAATGTGTTAAGTCCCACATAGTTACCACCTCGAAGATAAATGGTTTGACCCGCTTTTACATTGTCAAGTGCCTTTTGCACGGTTTTGTATGGAGAGGATATGCTGCCGCTGCCATTGTCATCGCCGCTTGGCGAAACATAGATGGAATTTTTTGCAATGGCGGCATTGCTATCCGTTAAAATTTCTGTTTTAAAATCAGTGTCACCGTAAAGGGTGATGGATTGCTTGGGTATGGATGCTTGGACACAAGCTGTTAAAAGTAGAGATATTGTTGTGGCGGAAATAATTCCGAAAATTTTTCTCATTATTTGTGACCTCCAAATATATGTTATTAATATATGATAACAGGTATTGATGGAGATAGCAATATTAAATTTTTGTTGAGTAACAAAGGATTTGAAAAAATACTTTTTTGATTTTTAGTTTAGCTTTTAGCAAAAGTAAAAAGATTGTTCTTTTTTACGAAAAAAGAACCAAAAACGATGGGGCGTTCCGATTCGCCCCATACCCCTAACGGGCAGGGCGTGAGGTATGGTGGATTATCGAAGTACGGTGGCGGGTTGCCCTGCACCCACCCGTTTTAAGGGGTGATGGAACAAACTATTTAATCACCAGTGCAAGAAATACTAGAATTCTTTATATTTTTTGCAGAGTAATTGCCTTTGTTACGTTATAACTTATATAGTTTTCTTAAGTTGATGACATTGCCCTACGGGGAAGGTGGCATTTTTGCTTGCAAAAATGACGGATGAGGCGAAAACTATGAACATACCTAAAACTAAATATCTAATCGCAACTCCACCACACCCGAAAACGGGTGGGTGCAGGGGCAACCCGCCGCCGTACTTCGTTGAGCCGTCGTAGAATATTGCCCCTGCCCGTTAGGGGTTCGGGGCGAATCTAGTTTCAAAATTACAAAGTAATTTTGAAATCCCGTAGGGATTCGCAATTTTGCTTCGCAAAATGCGAACCACCCGAGGTTTTTGGTTCTTTTTGCCTTCAAAAAGAACAATCTTTTCCACTTTGTCAAAAGCAAAACTAAAAATAAAAAAAGCATTTTTAAAAACATTTTTCACTAAAAAAATGTGACTGCAAAATTACAGCCACATTCTAATTCTACTTATCTTTCTAATTATAATTATCTTTTCTAATTCATAGAAAGATAATTAAACGGATCCACCTTTTGTCCGTTATGCACCACTTCGAAGTGGCAGTGATTACCTGTGGAATCACCTGTTGTGCCAACCAATGCTATTGTTGTGCCTTGGTTTACCTTATCGCCCTTACTTACGCAAAGTTGTGAGTTATGTGCGTAGTAGGTAACAAAGCCGTTGCCGTGGTCTATTATAACAAGGTTGCCGTATCCGCCGCTGTTCCAGCCTGCGAATGTGACCGTACCTGTGTCGGCTGCGTGCACGGGACTTCCTGCACCTGCGGCTATATCAACACCGAAATGTTTGCCGTTGCCGTAATTTCTCGGACCGAATACGGAAGATATTGTACCGGTTACGGGGAATATGAAGTTACCTGATGCGGGTTTTGCTTCTTCACCCAAAGTGCCGACTTCAACCTCTTCATTAACCGCTTCGGTAATAACCTTTTCTGAAATAACCTTTGTGCTTGATTTTATACCGTTTACATACGTTACTTCAGCCGTTACTTCCTTTTTGCCGTTTTGTCCCTCGGTTATGACTTTTCTGTATGTCTTTTTCTCATTGTTATTTTCAATCACCTTGCTGGTGTAGGGGATTTCCTCTTCACTTGTGACTGTTTGAGTTGTTTTTATTGCAACAACGGGTACTTTAACGGTTACTTTTATTGCCTGTCCTATTTTAAGTGCTTTTACACTTTCCTGTGTAAGTTCGGGATTGAGTGCAAAAAGCTCGTCCTGTGTCATATTGAAGTTGGTTGCAATTGTGCCGAAACTTTCACCTGCAATAACCGTGTGAGTTCTTTCCTCTGGCTTCATCTCCGTCATTTTGCTGAGTGCCACATTTTCGCCGGAAACGCTGCTACCCTCAACGTATACCTCCGCAGTGTCAACATTATCCGCAAACTGGGGATTTTGTGTGCCCGCAGGGAGTTCGTATGCATCGAGTGCTTCTTGACAGACCTTGTCTGCTATCTCCTGATTTGCCACAATAACAAGCTGTTCGCCGTTTACGTTTATGGCAATTGCCTTTTGTTTATATGATATGGTATCGCAAACTTCGCTCAATACCGTTTCCACATTTTGTATGTTCTTTTTGGAGCTGTGAACGGGCGCAAGCTCTATAGTATCCACAATTTCAAGTTCGTTGCCTGCCTTTTCTTTCATCTTTGCGGCAACAAGCATTTTGAATTTGTCGCTTGTGGTGTCACTTTGTTCCATAACACCGACCTGTTCACCGTTTACAAGAACCGCAAGGGCATTATTGTGGAAGAACAGCCACGCTATACCCGCAATTGCAAGGCAGCATATCACAAAAAGACCTATTACAAGCGTGAGTCTCTTCTTTGCCGCAGGGGAAAGATGTTTTTTAGGCTGTTTAACCTTTTTTGGCTTTGGCTGCTTAACTTTTTTTGTCTTAGGCTGCTTTTCCGGCTTTTTTGTTGCCTTTTGAGTAGTCCTTGTTTTATTTGTGCCCTGTGTGTGTGCATTTGCTTTGACGGTTTGTGACGTATTTGCCCTTATACCGTCTGCCGATGCTGCCACACTATGCTGTGATTTTGTCGAAGTCGGCTTTTTTGCCGTATTTTTCTTTGTATTTATTTTTACGGAATTTGTATTTACATTTTTTGTTGTGCTTTTATTTATTGTGTTCTGCTTTTTTGTTTTTTTCTGCTTTCTTGCCATTTTGTATGCCTCCATCATTTATTGCAAAACATTTCAAGTTACATTATATTGTAAAATCAAATAAAAATCAATAGAAAAGTGTTTATTTTTTTCGAAAATAATGTTAAACTTTATTATGAGGTGGATATGTATGGATATAAAAACAGGTATAAGAAATTTTGCAAAAAACAACGGTGTGATTGTCGGTATGGGTAGTGCGGAGGTTTTCACTCAGCTAGGGAAAAAACTGGAGGGCATTGATGTGCCATTTGTAAGTTACGATATACCGCATAGGATTGACCCGTCACTCACCTTGGCGGGGGCGAAGAGTCTTATTTCGGTTGCTTTTTCATATAATCAAAATTATCTGCCTCCGAATGACGGTAAAATAAGAGGAAAGATATCCGAGGCGGCGGTCGGTGAGGACTATCATCGTATTTTGGGTGATATAATGCAAAGGCTTGCCGAAGAGGTTTTATCGGATTATGAATATATGTGTTTTACTGATACGGGTCCTTTGGTTGACAGAGAGGTTGCAAAGCGTTGCGGACTTGGGTTCATAGGCAAAAATCACGCTCTCATAAACAGAGAGGAGGGTGGTATGCTCTGCCTTGGGTATATAATCACCACAGCACCTATTGATGAATACGATGAGGAAGTTGATACACTTTGCGGCAACTGCACAAAGTGTATAGATGCCTGCCCCGGCAAGGCGATAGGGGACGGCTGTTTTAAATATGAAAATTGTGCCGCCTATATAACACAATGCAAAGATGAGCCAACCGATGAACAAAAGAAAATAATGGGAAGATATATTTACGGCTGTGATATTTGCCAGAGGGTTTGTCCTTTCAATAAGGTGAAAGAGGGTATTGTTTCGGAAGAGGCCTATCCCGTGATAGATGAAATTGAGGCAATGAGTAACAAGGAATTTAAAATAAAATACAGGCATACGGCGGCAGGTTGGCGAGGAAAAAAGGTACTGCAAAGGAATGCGGCAATTGTTCGGGAAAATATAAAAAATGTAAATTTATAAAAAGTGCACAAAAACAACTGTTGATTTTTGAATAAAATAACCAAAGGAAATTTAATATTTCAAACTTTTTACTTAAATGTTAAAAATAATTTAAGCCGTTAAGCGATTTGCATAAAAATCACAGAGGTTTAAAATAAATAATGTGAAAATATACTATCATATATAATGCAAATAATATTTGACATATTTGTAAAAATAAGTTATTATTAAGATGTGAAATTCAAAGAGGGTATGAAGTACATATTCGATGTGTTTCACCATAAGTAATGAAAACAGGTATTTTAGGGAGGTAATAGTTATGAAATCATTAGACATATCTTTAAATTCAGTAGGTAAGGTAAAGGCATTTGTTAATACTATCAACACTTTCAACGGTGATTTTGATCTTGTTTCAGATAGATACGTTGTTGATGCAAAGTCAATCATGGGTATCTTCTCACTTGATATCAGTGCACCAATCAGACTTGATATACATGACGATGCAGAGTATGATGCAGTTGCAGAAGCTCTTAAGGACTTCATCGACTGATAATTAAAATAATTGAGAATTATTTATGCACAGGCTTATGCCTGTGCTTTTTTTGTGTGCATATCCGCCTAGAGTGCCGAATATAATAATTCAGGTACATTTCAGGAGGTAGTTATGGAAAATTACGGTATTTACAAGGATATTGCACAGCGAACACAGGGGGATATATATATCGGAGTTGTCGGACCGGTGAGGACGGGCAAATCCACATTCATAAAAAAATTTATGGATTTGAGAGTTCTGCCAAGCATAGACAATACATATATACGTGAGCGTGCAAGGGATGAATTGCCGCAATCTGCGGAGGGCAAAACGATAATGACAACCGAGCCTAAGTTTGTGCCCGATGAGGCTGTGGAAATAAATATGGGAGAAAGCATAAGTTGCAGTGTTAGGCTTATAGATTGTGTTGGATATATCGTGGACGGTGCGGAGGGCTATGCACAGGGTGAAAATCCAAGAATGGTTTCAACTCCGTGGTCGGAAAAGAAAATTCCGTTTTCACAGGCGGCTGAAACAGGCACAAGAAAGGTCATACGTGACCACAGCACAATAGGCATAGCCGTTTTTGCCGATGAAAGCATAACGGGCATAGACAGAAAAAGCTATGAAGTTGCGGAGGAGAGGGTGATAAAAGAACTGAGGGATGTGAACAAGCCTTTTGTGATTCTCCTTAACAGTGAAAATCCCGAAAATGAAAGCACTTTGGTTTTGGCTGAGGAACTTTCTCAAAAATACGGTGTGAGTGTAAAGGCTGTCAACTGTGCAAATTTAAGTGAGGATGATATAGACGATATTATGTCTGCCGTACTCTATGAATTTCCGTTGACTGAGGTAAGGATAACACTCCCCGTGTGGATAGATTCATTGGATAATCTCAATCCCATAAAATCGGGTATCATAGAGAGTGTAAGGAAGATGGCGGAGAACATCGAAGCCGTTAAGGATGTGGAAGAGTCGATTTCATATTTAACGGATAACGAGAGCATAAAAAGAGCCTATATAAACAATTTTGATACGGGCACGGGTGTGGTTGAAATAAGCGCCGATGCTGTGGATGAACTTTTTTACGAGGTTATATCACAGATGATAGGAATAGACGTGGAGGACGAGTTTGAGCTTGTTGCAACCATAAAACAGCTTTCAAAGGCAAAAACGGAGTATGACAAAATACGTTTTGCACTGGAGGAGGTAAACAGAAGCGGTTACGGCGTTGTTTCGCCGAGCGGGGATGAGGTTAAGCCGGAAAAACCGCAGGTGATAAAGCAGGGTGGAAGTTACGGCATAAAAATAAATGCCACCGCACCGAGTATACATCTTATACGTACCGATGTTGCGGCGAGTGTTGCGCCTATCGTGGGCAGTGAGGAACAATCTAAGGAACTTGTGAAAAATCTTACACAAAAATTTAATGAAAGTGAGAACAATGTGCTTGAATATAACATATTCGGACGGAGTATAGGGGAGCTTATAAACGATGATATAAATTCAAAGCTTTTGCGTATGTCCGACGATACCAGACAAAAATTCAGAACAACAATAGGAAAGATTGTGAACGAGGGCAGCGGAGGAATGATTTGTATTTTGCTGTAAAATAGGTGTATGCAAACAGTGGGCATCCCCAAAAATAGAGATACCCACTGTTTATAAAAAGAAAGGAATAAATATGAGAAAGTAATTAACGTTAATCCCTTGGTATGATTAACATAAAAACTGTCTTGTCAATTAAAAAGTCTCAAATAAAAGTCCCAAACCGTTTTGTCAATTAAAAGTCAACTTCTGTGTCGTAGTAGCAACACTTAAGCAGTTTTTCCATTTCTTCCTGTGATGGCTGACGTGGATTTGAACCCGTGCAGGCATCTGCAATCGCATTTTTTGCAATTTCGGGAAGCTTTGAAAGGAATTCTTCTTCGCCTACAAAACCTGTTTCGGCAGGTAAACCGCCCTCGCCGTACTTGTTGATACTCTGAGGAATATTCAACTCATCATTCATCTTTCTGAGGTAAGCAATGAGCAAGTCAACCTTTTCGGCATCTGTGTTGCCGCCGAGTTTCATATAATCCGCAATAACGCCGTAACGCTTTGCAGCTTCTTCATTCTTACTGTTATATTTAATTACCTTTGGCAGATACATAGCGTTTGCCGCACCGTGAATGATGTGACCGCCCTCAAAAGCAGCACCTGTTTTGTGAGCCATTGAGTGAACGATACCCAAAAGTGCATTTGAGAAAGCCATACCTGCAAGGCACTGTGCATCGTGCATAGTATCACGCTCTTCCATATCGCCGTTGTATGAGCCTACAAGGTTATTTTGAATCAATGTGATTGCATAAAGAGCAAGAGGATCTGTATAATTGCAGTGAGCTGTTGAAACATAAGCCTCGATTGCGTGTGTCATAGCGTCCATACCTGTGTGAGCCGCAAGCTTTGGTGGCATTGTCTCGGCAAGGTCGGGATCTACGATAGCAACGTCCGGTGTGATTTCAAAGTCTGCAAGAGGATACTTTATGCCCTTTGCATAGTCTGTTATAACTGAGAAAGCAGTTACTTCCGTTGCTGTGCCCGATGTTGATGAAACTGCACAAAAATGTGCCTTTGTACGAAGCTTCGGCAAACCGAAAACTTTGCACATATCCTCGAATGTTGTTTCGGGATATTCATATTTTATCCACATAGCCTTTGCAGCATCTATAGGTGAACCGCCGCCGATTGCGACAATCCAATCCGGCTGGAACTTTGTCATAACTTCCGCACCCCTCATAACCGTTTCAACGGATGGGTCGGATTCTATGCCCTCGAAAAGCTCAACCTCCATGCCTGCCTCTTTAAGGTAGTTAATCGCCTTGTCAAGAAAACCGTTTCTCTTCATTGAGCCGCCGCCAACACAGACAATGGCTTTCTTTCCGTCAAGTGTTTTAAGTGCTTCCAAAGCACCCTTTCCATGATACAAATCTCTTGGTAATGTAAATCTGGCCATATAATAACCTCCTTAATTGTATAACAAAACCATAAACTTACTACACTTTTATGATAGCATGAACGCTATATTATGTCAAGTAAATAATAATTACAAATTTATTAAATTTAACAGGTTTTTAGTAATAAATTTTTAAATTTTTATTGCTTTTTTACATAATATACTGTATAATAGAATGGAAAAAGAAAAAATGTAAGTTTGTTACTTAATTGTAATAATTCTTGAATCGGTAATACAACCTCAATAATTCAAATTTACAAAGGGGAAAATATACACAAACGGGGAAATTTTAAATCACTCGAAACGGGTGATTTTGTTTTGTGTATTTTGAAGTAAATAACAAGGAGGCAAAATTATGGTTTTGGATATGCTTAATAAGCTTAATGCCTTTGCCTGCATAAGTGATGTGCAGAGTAATGATGTGCTCTATGTGAATGACTATGGACTTGAAAAACTTGGTATGACAATGGAGCAGGCAACGGGTTTAAAAAGCGATAAGTTGTTATCCGGAAGTGATATAGCCACAGATGAAAGTATAAAATGTGGACAAGAGAATAAGTTTGAATATTTTGCAAACTACGATGGAAGAGATATCAAAATTGAAATTTATTTTGACTATATTGTCGGTGAAAGCAGCATAAATTCAAGGGATGAAAAGTATCTTTTGAAATGTGTGAATAATTTATACGAACACACGGAAATGAAGAGTTTTGTTATTTCCGTTTTGGAAGTTATAAAGGAATACTACGGTGCCGATCAGGTTGTTGTGTATGAACTCAGTGAAGATTCAAAAAATTGCAGAAAATCATACGAGGTGCACGACGGGGATAAGAAGTTTTTAATAGACAAGCCCGAGATTACAAAAACCAAACTCGGTTTTTGGACTGATAAGCTCAAAAAGCAGGATTGTGTATTTTTAAACAGTGAAAGTATCTGCGATAAGGTTATTTTGGAAAGTGTTTTTGACGGAAAACTCGGAAAAAGCATAGAAATGGAAATTGTTTCCGCACTCAAAATAAACGGCATAATTTACGGTGGAATGGTAGTTGTAAATCCTAAAATATGCAAGGATAATCCGAAGTTTTTGATGAATGCTTCATACTTTATTTCAAACGAAGTACAGAAAAGAAGAACTTATGAAAGACTTCAGCATTTGAGTTTTTATGACCATCTCACAAATTTGAGAAACAGAAACAGCTATGATGAGTACAGAAAAGAATATGAGCATAGTCACAAGGATTCCGTGGGTGTTGCTTATTTGGATATAAACGGCTTGAAAGAACTCAATGAGGTATACGGTGCGGAATACGGCGATAATGCCATAAAGTACATAGCCGAGGTGATATGCAAATATCTTCCCAAGGAAAACACGGAAGTCAAAAAATTCAGAATTGACGGCGACGAGTTTTTAATTGTTTGGGAAAATTGTGATTACAACAATTTTATAGACGTAATCACCAAGATGGAAGAAGAGCTTAAAAGCAAAAATGAAGAGGCAATAACCTGCGGTTATATTTGGAGCAAGGAGTGCAATCAGCTTGAAAAGCTCGTTGCAAAGGCTGATGAGCTTATGCACATCAAAAAGCATAAGTATTACGAAAATCATCTCAACAGCCACTCACGCACTCCGGAATTTTTATCTGTTCTTTTGAGAGAATTGAGAGAGGGCAAGTATGTTATATACTTACAGCCTAAAAATTCCATCAAGAATAATGATGAGGTTTACGGTGCTGAGGCGCTTATAAGATATAAGGATAAAAATAAGGGTGTGGTTGCACCTTATAAGTTTATACCTATATTTGAAAGAGAAAAAATAATTTCCTACATAGATTTCTTCGTGTTTGAAGAGGTTTGCAAATTGCTCAATACGTGGAAAAACAAAGGCGAAAAAAAGCTTATTGTTTCCCTTAATTTTTCAAGAATTTCCCTTATGGAGGGGGATTTTGTGGAACGTGTTGAAAGCATAGCAAAAAAATACAATATAGATAAAGACTTGCTGGAATTGGAAGTTACGGAAACAACGGAAACTCTTGACAGAGTACATATGATAGAGGTAATAAACAGCCTTAAGAAAAAAGGTTTCAGAATTTCTCTGGATGACTTTGGTTGTGAATATTCATCAATGGATATGTTGCTTGCCTTTGATGTGGATGTAATAAAAATTGATAAGAGCCTTATCGATGAAATAACAAATTCCAGAAAGAATAAGATACTTGTAAGTCACATTTGTCAGATGAGTACGGATATGGGAGTTGAAACCATAGCCGAGGGTGTTGAAACACATGACCAGTATGAGCTTTTGAAAGGCATAGGCTGTGAATGTGTGCAGGGCTACCTTTTTGGCAGACCTATGCCCGTGGATGATTTTGAAAAGAATTATCTTCAAATAGTATGACGAAGTAAACAGGTATTATGGAGAGAACGCTGTTTTGATTATATGAACAGCGTTCTTTGTTTAAATACGGTATTTGGAAGGAGATGTTAAAATGCTTGTTACCGTAGGCACACTTATGGATGGTGTCAAGGATTCCGAACCGAAGCTTATTGCAGGCGGAAACGGACTTAACAATACCGTCAAATGGGTGCATATTGTTGAAAATATAGAGGTATCCACTTTTTTGGAGGGTGGAGAAATTGCAATGATAACGGGCATTGGTTTGGATAGCACAAGCGAATTATTGCCTCTTGTCAAGTGCATTGTGCAAAACGGCGGCAGTGCCGTGATTGTGAATATAGGTCCGCACATAAGCAGTATAGATGATGTTGTTGTTGAATATTGCAATGAAGTGGGAATACCTCTTTTTACCGTCCCTTGGCATATACACATTGCGGAAATAATGAACAGGCTTTGTTTTATGATAACATCTGCGGGACAGAAAAATATGGAGCTTTCTGCGGCACTTAAAAATATGCTGTATAAACCCGAGCAAAGGGAACTTTATATAGATGTTCTCGGCAGAGAGGGGTTCACGGAGGAGCTTATGTACTGTGTTGCGATTTTGAGGCTTGCGGGTGCGGATGGAAAATATATTCAAAGATTGAATGATTGCCTTAGTGTGTATTTTAAGTCTGTAGCGGTAAAATCGGCTTCGGTTGTCGGCGAAGATGAGATAATACTCATATTTATGTGTGATGAAAAGAAAGATGCCGCATATTTTGAAAAAATTGTGGATGAAGCGACGGATTATACCTTTGGCAGTGGTTTCAATCGCCAAATTATAAAAGGAATAGGGCAGTGTCTTGCGGGCATAGAGGGTGTTGCAAAAAGCCACAAGCAGGCAGGTTTGGTGGTTTTGCTCAGAAAAAAATCCTCCGTGGATTGCGGCTGTTATGACGATTTGGGTGTGTATAAGCTTTTGTTTGCGGTAGGCGATAAAACGGCGGCAAGGGAATACATAAATTATTCTTTGGGCAAAGTATTTGATTACGACAGAGAAAATAAATCCGACCTTGCAAGTCTTTTGAAAGCATACATAAAAAACAACGGCAGTGTGCAGGATACGGCAAATGCGCTTTCCGTGCACAGAAACACGATAAACTATAAGATAAAAAAGATTGAGGGCGTTACCGGCAGGGATGTGTCCGTTTTTGAAAACAGACAGCTTTTTGACTTGGGTTTTAAAATGCTCGATATCATTGAAAATTTATAAAATATATTAAAGGGAGGAAATGCCATGCACAAAAATTTAAAATTTATTGTTTTTACACTTATACTTGCAATTATGATGGTTGCAACTGCGGCTGCGGCAACAAGCGGCACAACGGAAAGAATAACCGCACACATATATTACGGAGATAATGAATGTGATTTTACAGCCTATGATGTGAATGGGCATAAGTGTGCGAAGTTGGTTGATATAGCACAGTTTTTGAGTGACTCCGCAAGTCGATTTAATGTGTCAACCGACAGCGACGGACTCACACTCATAACAAAGGGTGAAAGTTACACCGATAATGATGCACTCAAACTCAACGGCAAAAAATATACAACATATTCAAACAGTGAAGTTATGCTTGATGTTGACGGTGAGAAAAAGCCTTGCACATCCTACGATATAGACGGCGAGTGGTATTTTGCAATTGCCGATATAGCGGAAATTGCGGATTATACTCTTGCTTGGGACAAGGATAGCTATGAGCTTACGGTTACGGACAGCGAGGACACAAGAGCGGCACTTATTGAAATGCCACTTACAACCGATGATGAATATGACATAGTTGACGGTGTGCCGCAGAGAAACAGAGTAATTGACCCAACTAAGCCTATGATAGCGCTCACATTTGATGACGGTCCTGCAAGAGGTTCAACGGAAGTCATACTTGAAGCACTCGACAAGGTTGGAGGAAGAGCTACATTTTTTGTTGTAGGAAGCAGAGTTAATGAATATCCCGACTTGGTAAAGCGTATATATGAACAGGGCAGCCAGATAGGAAATCACAGTTACACACATTCTTATATAAGTCAGCTCAGCTATGACGGTGTGAGAAGTGAGGTAAACAAAACATCCAACAGTGTGTATGCCATAACCGGTATTTATCCTATGATAGGCAGACCGCCTTACGGCAGCATAAGCAACAATATGAGAAATGCAACATCAATAAAATGGTTTAACTGGAATGTTGATACACTCGATTGGAAATACAGAAATTCGGATTATGTTTATAACTATGTTATAAATAATGCCAAAGATGGGGATGTTATACTTATGCACGATTTGCACGCAACAACGGGTGCGGCAATGAAAAGAGCAATCCCCAAGCTCAGTGAAATGGGTTTCCAGCTTGTTACCATTGATGAAATGGCACAGGTAAAGGGTGGATATGAAAATGTGAAGGGATATTTGAAGTAAGGAAGTAGCAATATGATTCAAGATATAAATCCAAATGTGTTCAACAATGAATACAAAAATGTGACTCCCCAAAAGGGCGATGTTTGTTTTGTTTTTTCGGATAACAAAATAGTGGCAAAAATCGAAAATGAGGAACTTATACTGCCGAAAACGGAAGAGGTTGAGGGCAATAAAATCTATCTTTTTCAAATAGATGATAAGCCGTATTTTCTTGCCGAAAACGAAGATGTGCCTGCGGGCTTTGAAGCTTACGGTATGATGCAGACAAGACCTTGCATAAACAGGGCGGAAGTGTTTGCGGCGGCAACGGCATATCACCTCTATGTATGGTACAGAGACAGCAGATTTTGCGGTCACTGCGGTGAAAAAAATGTGCACCACGGTGAAGAGAGAGCAATGCAGTGCCCAAAGTGCGGCACACTTAAATATCCCGTTATTTCACCTGCCGTCATTGTTGCTTTAACGGAAGGTGAAAGATTAATGATGACGAAGTATGCCGGCAGAGGATATAAAAGATATGCCCTCATTGCAGGTTTTACGGAGATAGGTGAAACCGCAGAGGAAACCGTGAAACGTGAGGTAATGGAGGAAGTCGGTCTTAAGGTCAAAAATATACGTTACTACAAGACACAGCCGTGGGGTTTTGCTTCAAACCTTTTGATAGGCTATTTCTGTGAACTTGACGGCGATGACACCGTAAATCGTGATGAAAAGGAACTTGCCGTTGCAAAGTGGATGCACCGTGACGAAATGGACTGCATAGAGGATGATGGTTTGAGCCTTACCCGTGAAATGATGCGTGTGTTCAAAAACAACGAACAAGTTTATTAATTTTACAAACAAAGATAAAACAAAAACGGCAGTTATTCTGTCGTTTTTTGTTTGGCAAAAATTTTAAGAAAAAGTAATAAAAAACTATATCTTTTATTATTGGAATATGGTATAATGAATATGTAGACGTTGGTTCATTAAACGGGGGTGATATTATGCTCGAATTTTCTGTGGGCTTTGCACTTGTTTTGCTTTTTCTCGGAATTTTGTTTTTGGTTATTGAAGCATTTATACCGGGGTTTGGCTTTTTCGGTGCAGGCGGTTTGTTGCTGATATTCGGTTCGGCAGTATACTCCGTCATATATTTGCCCTACGGCTTTATCATTGCAGGCGGTGAGGTTTTGCTTATTGTGGGAGTGTGCATTTTTATTGTAAGCTACTACAAAAAGCACCACGATACCATGGCTGTTATACTCAACGAAACCTTGGATGAGGATAAGGATAAGGTGGATTTCGGCAAGTATGTGGGAAAAACGGGTGTTGTGAAAACTCCTCTCAAACCCTTTGGCAATATTGAAATAGACGGTGAATTTGTGGAGGCTTATGCCGAAAACGAGTTTATTGCCACAGGCAAAACCGTTGTATGC
The DNA here is from genome assembly GCA_964624605.1 of uncultured Lachnospiraceae bacterium. GTDB lineage: Bacteria > Bacillota > Clostridia > Lachnospirales > CAG-274 > CAZUXS01. Next base: position 23,695 of record CAZUXS010000005.1, read on the forward strand.
AAATCTGCATCAAAGGGTAAGCTTTATGTAAGGGAAAGTAATGAAAACCAACAGACATATATAAGGGAGGTAATGTAATATGGAATTAGTAGTTGTTTTACCCGTTATAATAGTGATTTTGCTTATTATTTTGCTCAATTTTATACCCGTTGGGTTGTGGATTAGTGCAACGGCGGCAGGTGTGCACGTGAGTATATTTTCACTCATAGGTATGAGACTTAGGCGAGTACGCCCCGACAGGATAATAAATCCACTTATAAAGGGTACGAAGGCAGGACTTAACATATCTTCAAATCAGCTTGAATCACATCTTTTATCAGGTGGTAGAGTTGATAATGTTGTGGATGCACTCATTGCGGCACACAGGGCAAATTTGGAGCTTACATTTGAAAGAGCGGCTGCAATTGACCTTGCGGGCAGAAATGTGTTTGAAGCCGTAAGTATGAGCGTAACACCACGTATCATAGAAACACCTTGGATTTCAGCCGTGGCAAAGGACGGTATTGAAGTTAAGGTTATAGCAAGAGTTACCGTAAGGGCAAACATAGCAAGGCTCATAGGTGGTGCGGGACAGGAAACAATCATCGCCAGAGTAGGCGAGGGTATCGTCACAACGGTTGGTTCTTCCTCATCACACAAGGATGTGCTTGAAAATCCCGACAGTATATCACAGTGTGTACTGGGTAAGGGTCTTGATGTGGGCACGGCTTACGAGATACTTTCAATAGATATTGCCGATGTTGATATCGGAAGAAATATAGGTGCACATTTGCAGATTGAGCAGGCGGAAGCCGACAAGCAGATTGCGCAGGCTAAGGCAGAGGAAAGAAGAGCACTCGCCATAGCACAGGAACAGGAAATGAAAGCACAGGTTCAGGAAATGCAGGCAAAGGTTGTGGAAGCGGAGGCACTTGTGCCAACAGCTATTGCGGAGGCTTTGCGTGCAGGCAACATAGGTGTGCTTGATTATTATAACCTTGAAAACCGTAAAGCGGACATAAATCTGAAGGAAAGCCTCAGTAAGGTGAACTTCGATGTTCAGGTTAAGGGTAAAAACGATAATAAGTAAGGAGTATATTAAATGCAGAACAGTTTTACAAAAACTGCAGATAAAATAATAAAAACGGCAGTTAAGTTTGCAGAAAAAGCGGGACACGGCTTTGTAGGCACGGAACATCTTCTGTACGGGCTTGCAAGTGTGAGAGAGAGCGTTTCCGCTAAGCTTTTTGAACTGCAAAACATACAGAGTACGGCGATAAGAGATGAAATAATAAGGCTTATCGGCAAGGACGAAAACAAGACTTCTCTCACAGAGAATGATTTCACTCCGAGGCTTAATGCACTTTTGGAGGAAGCGGGAGATTATGCGGCTGATTTTGAAAGCGAGGTTATCGCATCCGAGCATATTATGCTTGCTTTCCTTGATGATTGCGAAAGCATAAGGGGCAAAAATACGGCATCTACGGTGCTTGAAAATTTGAATGTAAACACAAAACAGCTTTATCAAGACCTCACAGGCTCACTTGAAAATGAAATTGACGAGGACGAGGTTGAGGATAAAACTCAAACTCCCGTGCTTGATAAATACAGCAGAGATTTGACGGCTCTTGCAAAAAAACAGGCTTTTGACCCCGTGATAGGAAGGGACAGAGAGGTTGAAAGAGTAATTCAAATTTTGAGCAGAAGAACAAAGAACAATCCTTGCCTTGTGGGTGATCCGGGTGTCGGTAAAACGGCTATTGCCGAGGGGCTTGCACAGCTTATTGCCGAGGAGGATGTGCCGCTCACTTTGAAAAATAAGAGGATAATCGCACTTGATATTTCATCAATGGTGGCAGGCACAAAATACAGAGGTGAGTTTGAAGAAAGAATTAAAAAGGCTATTGCGGAGGCAACTTCCGTAAGCAATGTAATTCTTTTTATAGACGAACTGCATACAATTATAGGTGCAGGCGGTTCAGAGGGTTCACTCGATGCCTCAAATATATTGAAACCTTTGCTTGCAAGAGGTGATATGCAGGTTATAGGTGCAACAACAATGGATGAATACCGCAAATATATTGAAAAAGATGCGGCACTTGAAAGACGTTTCCAGCAGGTTATAATAGAAGAACCCACACAGGAAGCGGCTGTTGAAATGCTTAATGCCTTAAAGAGCAGATACGAACAACACCACGGCATAAAAATTTCCGCAGGAGCTGTGCACGCTGCCGTTAAACTGTCAGCAAGATATATAAACGACAGATTTTTGCCCGATAAGGCAATAGATGTGCTTGATGAGGCGGCATCAAGGCTTAGACTCAAAGCCGTAAAAATGCCGGATAAGATAAAGGTTTGCAAAAAGACAATAGATGAGCTTTCAACGTTAAGGCTTGCGGCAATTCGCAAGGAGGATTTTGAAAGAGCCGATGAACTTAAGGAACAGCTTGAAATCGTAAAGGCTAATTTACAGATTGCGGAAGAAGAGTGGGAAAGCATCACAAAAAAGCAGAAGCTTGTGCTCAGTGAAGAGGATATAGCAGATATTGTAGGTCAGTGGACGGGTATACAGGTGAAACAGCTTGCAGAGGAAGAAGCCGAAAGACTTCGCAAAATGGAAGAATTGCTGCACAAGAGGGTTATCGGTCAGGATGAAGCGGTGACAGCCGTTTCAAAGTCAATTCGCCGCAGCAGAGTTGGTCTTAAGGACCCGAAAAGACCTATAGGTTCATTCCTTTTCTTAGGACCTACGGGTGTGGGCAAAACGGAGCTTTGCAAGGCACTTGCCGAGGTACTTTTCGGCGATGAAAATGCAGTTATTCGCCTTGATATGAGCGAATATATGGAAAAGCATACGGTGTCCAAAATGATAGGTTCACCTCCGGGATATGTGGGATATGAAGAGGGTGGACAGCTTAGCGACAAGATAAGGAAAAGACCTTATTGCGTGCTCCTTTTTGATGAAATTGAAAAGGCACATCCCGATGTTTTCAACATACTTTTGCAGGTGCTTGACGATGGCAGAATAACGGATTCACACGGAAGAACGGTGGATTTTAAAAACACCGTTATAATTATGACATCAAATGCGGGTGCAAGAACAATGACAGCTACGTCAAGGCTTGGTTTCACAAATACGGAGGACAGCAAAAAAACGTATTCCGATATGAAAAAGAATGTAATGGGTGAAATCAAAAAGATTTTCAAACCAGAGTTCTTGAACAGAATTGACGATGTGATAGTGTTCCATACTCTTGAAAAAACCGAGATAAGGCAGATTGCACAGCTTATGCTTGATGAGATAAGAGACAGAGCAAAGGCAAATATGGGGATAAAGCTTAAAGTTACCGATGAAGCGCTTGATAAGATTACCGAATCGGGTTATGATATTGTTTACGGTGCAAGACCTTTGAGAAGAGCTATTCAGAATAAGATTGAGGATTTGCTTGCTGAAAACTTATTAAGCGGAGAAATTGCGGCAGGTGACAGTGTTACTGTGGATTATGACACTGATAGGGATTGTTTCACCACAGTAAAATGATTTGGCAAAGTAGGTGTTTTTATGGATTATATAAATTGGAAGTATGAACTTTTGCCTTTTGAACAGGCTGTTGATGAGCTTGTTTTGAAGTTTAAGGCAATCAGGAGAGAGTTTATAAGAACTAACAAACACTCTCCCATTGACAGCGTAACGGGCAGAGTTAAAAGTGTTGCAAGTATAATTGAAAAGTCCAACAGACGTGGTATACCCATCACTCAATCACTTGAAAAACTTGAAGATATTGCAGGTATAAGGATAATGTGTCGCTTTGTGGAGGATATCTACAAAGTGGCGGATTATATCCGCAAACGCAGCGGCGTTGATATGAAGGTTATTCAAGAGGAGGATTATATCAAAAATTATAAGTCAAGCGGTTACAGAAGTTATCACATAACAATAGCTTATCCCATGGCGACGTTGAACGGCAGTCGGGAATATAAGTGTGAAATACAGATAAGAACAATGGCGATGAATTTTTGGGCAACGATCGAACATTCACTGCGTTACAAATATGACGGGAATATACCCGATGAACTTAAAATAAGGCTTCAAAACTGTGCGGATGCGGCATTTCAGCTTGATAGAGAGATGTCAACTATCCGCAGTGAAATTATGGAGGCACAGAGGGCGAAGCAAACAAAGAAGCTTGTTGTGGATGAAATTGTGGAAAATATACACAGTTTGTATACATACGCCAGCCTTGATAAAATGAACGAATTTAACAGAAAATTCCTTGTGCTTTGTCAAGAGGACAGCTTGGAAAAATATGTTGAGTTTAATAATCAGCTTGAAACAATTGCAAAAATTTATAATGTAAAATACGTTGAATAAAAGAAATAATTAAGGCAGGGCAAGACTTTGCCACGGGAGAAACAAAATGGCACTTTACGCACTTTCGGATTTGCACCTTTCACACGCGAAAGAAAAACCTATGGATATCTTCGGTGAAAATTGGAAAAATCACACACAAAAAATATTTGAAAATTGGAATAGCACTGTGACTGAAAACGACACCGTGCTTGTTGCAGGTGATATATCATGGGGTGTCAGGTTGACGGAGGCAAAACCCGATTTGGATTTCATCTCCGAATTGAAAGGTAAAAAAGTGTTTATTTGCGGAAATCACGATTATTTTTGGAATTCCACCGCTCGCCTCAATGATATGTATGACAATATGTTTTTTGTAAAAAATTCGTATTACGATTACAACGGCATTGCAATTTGCGGCACAAGGGGTTGGATTTGCCCCAATGATACACTTTTTACGGACCACGATTTGAAGATATACAGGCGTGATGTAAACAGACTTCGCAAATCGCTTGAGGCGGCAAAACAAAATGATTACAAGAAAATTGTGGCGATGCTTCATTTTCCGCCCACAAACGATAAAAAAGAAATGTCGGATTTTGTGGAACTCTTTAAGGAATATAATGTAAAAAAGGTAGTCTACGGTCATTTGCATAATGAGGATTATTTTCACAACAGCTTATTGGGAGAGGTTGACGGAATAGAATATTTCCTCACATCTGCGGATTATCTGGATTTTAAACCTATAAAAATACTTTGAGCCGATAGGCTTGATTAATGAAAGGAAACAAAAAAATGGCAGAAAAACCAATAGTAACAATTGAAATGGAAAACGGCGGTGTTATAAAGGCGGAGCTTTATCCCGAAAAAGCACCTAATACCGTAAACAATTTTATAAGCCTTATAAATCACAACTTCTATGACGGACTTATATTCCACAGAGTTATAGAGGGCTTTATGATACAGGGCGGTTGCCCCGATGGCACAGGCATGGGTGGCCCCGGCTACAGCATAAAGGGCGAATTTATAATCAATCGTTTTAACAACGATATTAAGCACGAAAGAGGTGTGCTTTCAATGGCCAGAGCCATGAACCCAAATTCAGCAGGTTCACAGTTCTTCATTATGCATCAAAATTCACCTCACCTTGACGGTCAGTATGCTGCTTTCGGTAAGGTAATTGAAGGTATGGATGTTGTTGATAAAATCGCAACAACAAAAACGGATTACAGCGACAGACCTTTCGAAGACCAGAAGATTAAAAAGGTGAGCGTGGAAACTTTCGGGGTGGATTACCCAGAACCCGAAAAGGTTTGATGAGGTGTTTTGATTAAGATTTTTTAATTAATATTTTTAATTAAGATTTAATCTTTGACTAATTTGTTTGTAAAAATAAGGGTGTAAGATGGAATACGGATAAGAGAAATCTTGTCCGTATTTTTATAGTTGTTGGGTTAAACAGCGTATAAAAATTACGGGCAAAAATACGCTGTGGATGTTTTTAGATTAAACGGTGGTTTATTTTTGGGAAAATAAGAGTTAGTTTTGTGCCTTAACCACAGGGGATATGTTCTTTTTTACGAAAAAAGAACCAAAAACCTCGGGGCGTTCCGATTCGCCCCGAACCCCTAACGGGCAGGGGCGGCGAGTTTTGGTGGCTCATCGGAGTTTGGTGCGGGTTGCCCCTGCACCCACCCGTATTAGGGTGGTGTGAAGGTTGGTTTTTAGGTTTTTATGCGGCGTAAGCCGCTATTAGCCTTCCCCTACGGGGAAGGTGGCATTTTTGCTTTAGCAAAAATGACGGATGAGGCGAAAAGTAAGGGTAGTGAAAAATTAAGAATAGAAAGTGATAACGGACGGGGCGGTTCTTCTGTCCTAACTAAAATATTAAGAGGTGGCAATTATGGATAAAGTATCTGTACTTATAGTGGAAGATGAAGTTAAGTTAGCTCGTTTTGTGGAGTTGGAGCTTAAGCATGAGGGTTATGAGGTATCTGTGGCCAATGATGGCAGGGCGGGTATCGATATGTTTTACGAGGTGAAACCGGATATAATTTTGCTCGATTTGATGTTACCGCAACTCAGTGGTATTGAGGTTTGCAGAAGAATACGCAGGGAAAGCAACGTGCCTATAATTATGCTCACAGCAAAGGGTGAGGTTATGGATAAGGTTATGGGGCTTGACAGTGGTGCGGACGATTATATCACAAAGCCTTTTGCCATCGAGGAACTTATGGCCAGAATGAGGGTTGCTTTAAGACACAAGACGGAGGAAAAGACGGACGATAACGTATTAAAACTCAAAATGCTGGAGGTTGATACCGCAAGGCGACGTGTAACCATAAACGGTGAGGAAGTTGAACTTACCAAAAAGGAATTTGACCTTTTGGTATATCTTGTGCAGAATAAGAACATAGTTATAAGCCGTGAGCAGATACTCAACAATGTTTGGGGTTATGACTATTTCGGTGAAACTAATGTTGTAGATGTTTATATAAGATATTTAAGGAATAAGTTAGATGAGAAATGCGGTGAAAAACTCATACACACAATAAGAGGTGTGGGTTATTTCGCCAAGGATGAGTGATGATATGAAAAAATTAAATTCAAAAATGCTCCTCAAATTAAAAAGGATGCCCATAAGTACAAAAATAACGGTTATATATGCGCTTGTATTTTCAATAATTTTTATTGCGGCGTCGGCTTTTTTGATTGCTAATGCGTGGATGTATTACAGAGCGGCCTCCAAACATGAAATAAATGAGGTACTCACCACTGTTGAGGACTACATAAAAGGCGGTGGAGAAGTAACCGAAAAGGCTATAGCGGAGCTTAACACAAACAAGTTCATACAAATTCATGTCACAAAAGCCGGAGATAATATGATGGTGGGCGACGAAAAGTTTGGGTCAATGAAAAGAGATATGCCGCCCGATGATTTCGCTCCGAGGTTTAAGCACGATAATTTTGATATGCGTACAATACAAAACAAGCCTTATATGTGGACGCAGAGGGTTGTGCAATATGACGGTGATGAATATATAGTGCAGGTTTTCAGGCAGTATTCAGCGGAACAGAAAACATTGACAACATTTTTCATTGTTTTTGTGATTGTAAACTGCATAGCCATAGCTGTTGCTTATTTGACGGGTAGGTACATAAGCCGAAGAATATTGAAGCCTGTTGAGGATATGACAAAAACCGCAAAGAGGATAAGCATAAATGATTTACAGCAGAGAATAGAAGTGCCGGAAGCCGATGATGAAATGAAGAGGCTTGCCGTGACTTTTAATAATATGATTGCACGTTTGCAGGAAAGTTTTGAAAAGCAAAACAGGTTTGTTTCCGATGCCTCACATGAGCTTAGAACTCCTATTTCCGTTATACAAGGCTATGCGGATTTGATTGACCGTTGGGGCAAAGAGGACGAAGAGGTTTTGCAGGAATCCATCACTTCCATAAAAGCCGAAACTTCAAATATGACAATGCTCATAAATCAGCTCCTTTTCCTTGCCAGAGGTGACAGGGCGGCAAAGAGCGTAAATAAGGAAAATATAAATGTTGTGGGTGTTGCTGCTGAGGTTGTGAAAGAGGCATCTATGACCAATGCCGATGTGGATATAGGTCTTGAGGTTGCCGAGGGTGCGGAAAATGCGGAGATATATGCGGATTTTGCTCTTATAAAACAGCTTTTGAGGATATTTACCGATAATGCCGTGAAATACGGCAACAAAACAAATCCCGTTGTGAATTTGAAAGTTGAAAAGAAAGACGAAGATGTGTATATTTCCGTAGCGGATAACGGAATAGGTATAAGTGAAGAGGACAAGGCACATATATTCGACAGATTTTACAGGGGTGATAAATCCAGAAACAAGGAAATCTCCGGTAACGGACTCGGACTTTCAATTGCGAAATGGATAGCCGATAAACACGATGTTGATATCGATGTTGAAAGTGAGGTCGGTAAGGGCAGTAAATTTACGCTTAGGTTTGATTTAAGCACCGACAAATAGTCACCTAAAGGATGTGGCTTAATTTACGCACCGTAAAATATAGTTTTTAGTTATGATAGTTGAAATCTCCCTTTGAAAGTGATAAGATATTTTTAAAGGATAAAATTTGAAAAGGGAGATGGACATATTGACAGAAGAACTTGCAAGCAAACAATATGAAAAAATGACAATGACTCCCGTACACAGGCTTGTGCTGACACTTGCCGTACCGACAATAATAAGTATGCTCATAACCAATATTTACAATATGGCTGATACATACTTTGTAAGCGGTATAGGCACAAGTGCAAGCGGTGCTACGGGAGTTGTTTTCGGCTTAATGGCTATTATTCAGGCTTTCGGTTTTATGTTCGGGCACGGTTCGGGCAGTAACATAAGCAGGCTTTTGGGCAGCCGTGATGTTGAAAAGGCAAGAAATTATTCGGCAACAGGTTTTTGGCTTGCCTTTGTTTTCGGCATTTTTATACTTGCCTTGGGTTTGATATTTATAGTGCCGCTTATGCACATATTGGGCAGCACAAGCTCAATATTGCCTTATGCCAAAAGTTACGCAACATTCATATTATTTGCCGCACCGGCAATGACGACAAGCTGTGTTATGAACAATATACTTCGTTATGAGGGTAAGGCAACATTTGCTATGTGCGGACTTGCTTCGGGCGGTTTGCTCAACATTTTTGGCGATTATATGTTGATAAGATGCTTTAATATGGGCATATCCGGTGCGGGAATATCCACCTGCATTTCACAGTATATTGCCATGGGTATTCTCATGCTTCCATTTTTGACAGGCAGGGTGCAAAGTAATTTTAAATTCGGATATATAAGTTTTAAGCGTGATATTGTGTGCAAAATAATAAGTGTGGGTATGCCAAGTATGATGAGGCAGGGACTTAACAGTGTTTCCGTTATGGTGCTTAATTCCTGTGCGGCTCAATACGGGGATGCGGCAATTGCGGCAATGAGTATCACAACAAGAATAGTCAATTTTATGTTTTGTGTAAGCGTGGGCATAGGACAAGGTTTTCAACCCGTATCGGCATTTAATTACGGTGCAAAAAAGTACACCAGAGTGAAAAGTGCGTGCATATTCACCTGTGTAAGCAGTATGCTGATTATGGTTGTTGCCTCCGCTTTAGGTTTGATTTTTGCGGAAAAATTGATAATGTTTTTCAGAGATGACCCCGAGGTTATATCAATAGGAACAACGGCATTGAGGTTGCAAAGTATATCATTGGTGCTTATGCCCGTGTCACTGTGCGGAAATATGCTTTTCCAAAGTGTGGGAAAGGGCGGCATAGGTACGTTGATGGCAAGCATAAGGAGCGGTCTTGTTTTCATACCTATCATATATGTTATGAGCCGTTGTTTCGGTGTGCTCGGAATACAGCTTTCACAGCCTTTGGCGGATATAATAGCATCTGCGATAACCGTACCGTTCATGGTGGATTTTTTCAAAAAACTGCCGTATGACAAAGAAAATTTATGATTGAAGTGAATAAAAACTTGCTATTTACAAATCTTATATTTTGATGTAAAATATAACAGTGAGTGCCGATTTGAAGTTACCGACTTTTAATCGGGCATTTTGGAGTAAATTAAGAATCGGGAGTGAAACAAAATGAGTAATTGCAGCAGTTGCCCATCTAAGGGAAAATGCGGTAATGACAGCGGAAGCTGTGGTATAGAAATAAATCCAAACAATAAAATAAAGCACATTATAGGTGTAATGAGCGGTAAGGGCGGTGTCGGTAAGTCAACCGTTTCAGCTATGCTTGCAAGAGAGCTTAAAAAGCTCGGCTATGAGGTTGGTCTTATGGATGCCGATATTACGGGTCCGAGTGCAACGAGATTGATGGGAATTTCAGGTCAAAGAGCCTACGGCAAGGATAATATGATTATACCCGTTGAGAGTGAAGAGGGTATAAAGGTAATGAGCCTTAACCTCCTTTTGGAGGACGAAAATCAGCCTGTTGTGTGGAGAGGTTCAATGCTTTCAAACTGTGTAAAGCAGTTTTGGAATGAAACTCTTTGGGGCGAACTTGATTTCCTTGTTGTGGATATGCCACCGGGAACGGGTGATGTTACGCTTACTGTTATGCAGACCCTGCCATTAAGCGGTGTTATCATGGTGAGTGTGCCACAGGATATGGTAAATATGATTGTAAACAAGTCAATCAATATGACTAAGCTTTTAAAGGTGAATATCATCGGTGTGGTTGAAAATATGAGTTATATCATCTGTCCTCACTGCGGTGACAAAATAAAGATTTTCAACGGCGAAAATACCCAAAAATTCCTTGAGGAAAACGGCATTGCACTTCTTGGCGAATTGCCGACCGACCCAACGGTATCTGCAATGAGTGAAAACGGATATGAAAATGTGAAAGCGGAGATTGCAACAGAGTTTGTGAAGATAACTCAAAATGTAATCAACTCATTATAAGGTGCGGGCTATGGAAAATTATAAGGTTAAAGATTTTACATTCAGACACCTTTTTCACCAGATAGTTTTTATAGATTTAAAAAGCGGTGGAAAGGGTGAGGCACTTGCCATGCTTGACGGCAAGTTTGAACTTAGCGAGGATGCAAACGGTGTCCTTTGCTACGGTTATATAGATTATGAAAACGGCTTTACATTTGAGGTGCTTGCAACAGCCTTTGTGGAGGACGGCAAAATTTCGCTCAATAAGGGTAATGATAAGGTTTCATACAAAATGCGTATGTCATCCGTGAATGATTGCGACGTTTTCATACTGGATAAAAAGGCTATGAATTTTTCCGCCTTTGACCAAAAAATCGCCATTATCGACAATGCTTTCAAAACGGATAATAATGCCGTTGACAGGCTGCGATGCATGACGGAATTGGACGGTTGCCGCAGCAGAGAATTTCCCGATGATGTGATTGTGTACCTCGCCAAAAACGGAGTTAAACCCGAGTCCGCTTGGGTAAGATGCATGGGTTATGACGATGAAAACAAGAAGATTGTCGGCAAGCTTTTGACAGAGCCAAACAGCGTGTTTAATATGCATATTGACGATGAAATAAGCTTTGTTATAGCAAAAAACGGTGAAGATTTGGTATGCCTTTGCGTTCTAAATTAACACTTGACATATTATACAAAAAGTTGTAAAATGAGATAGTAAAATTTAATATATGTATATGTGCATTATTACATATATTTACTTTGTGCTTTGCATACCGCTGTGGTCTATGACCGATGCTGCAAGTGCCATAGCCCTGCCGTATGCGGCACATATCAAAAGTAAATTTAAGGTTTGATAACCCTTTTTACGAACATTGAAAATTGAATATCGGGAGGTGTTTAGACTGAGTACAATTGTTTTTGTAGTCACAGTCTTTGCAACCTTTATTATTTCCGGAGGTATTGGTATCGGTATCGGTCAGGTGCTCAGAAAAAAGTTTGCCGAAGCACAGATCGGGTCTGCCGAAAGAGAAGCGGAAAGTATCAAGCTTGAGGCTAAAAAAGCTGCCGAGGCTAAGAAGAAAGAGGTTCTTCTGGAGGCTAAGGAAGAGGCTCTTAAGGCTAAAAACGAGTTTGAAAAGGAATGCAGGGACAGGAAAAACGAGTTATCACGCCTCGAAAAAAGACTTACTCAAAAGGAAGATTCTCTTGATAAAAAGATGAATACATTTGAGAAAAAGGAAGAGCAGCTTGCAAACAAGATGGAAGCTGTAGAGGCACAGAGGGAAGAGATTTCCCAAATCAGAGACAAGGAATTTGCCGAGCTTGAAAGGATTTCCGGACTCACGGCTGAAGAAGCAAAAGAAGTTTTGCTTGACAGCGTAAGATCCGAGATTGTTCATGAAACCGCTGTTATGATTAAGGAACAGGAAGCACAGGTTAAATCCGAAGTTGATAAGAAAGCAAAAGAAATTGTTGCATCTGCAATACAGAGATGTGCTGCGGATTATGTTGCCGAGACGACCGTTTCGGTTGTTAATTTGCCAAATGACGAGATGAAGGGTAGAATCATCGGTCGTGAGGGCAGAAATATCAGAGCACTTGAGTCGTTGACGGGTATCAATTTCATAATTGATGATACACCCGAGGCTGTTATATTATCCGGCTTTGATGCAATGAAAAGAGATATTGCGAGAATTGCACTTGAAAAACTCATCATTGATGGACGTGTGCATCCCGCTAAGATTGAAGAAATGGTTGAAAAGGCAAGAAAAGAAGTTGAAACCGCTATCAGAGAAGCAGGCGAAAATGCTTCATTTGAAACAGGAGTCCACGGACTTAATCCGGAACTTATTCGTCTTTTGGGTAAGATGAAGTACAGAACGAGTTATGGACAGAATGTACTCTTACATTCAATAGAGGTTTCTCATTTGTGCGGAATTATGGCATCCGAGCTTGGTGTTGATGTTACACTTGCAAAGAGAGCCGGTTTGCTGCACGATATAGGTAAGTCAATCGACCGAGATGTTGAGGGAACTCACATCGAGCT
>CAZUXS010000006.1:0-36079 GCA_964624605.1 uncultured Lachnospiraceae bacterium
CGTAAATAAGAGGCTTCTCGATTTTTTTCTTCTTGAAAAATCTGCCGTCGCTCCATTTGAATTTCTTTTTGGGATTCCAAATCTGTCCGCTGAAATCACCGTTTTTCCAGCTTACGGTTACTCTTTTCATATAGGCGGGGATTCTGTCGAAGCCGTTGCCGTTTACAAAAATACGCACTTTCACATTTTGCTCATGCTTTAAAGTATCCTTGCCTTTGAGCTTTATCTCCCAATTGCCGTTATCAAGCTTTGTGAGTGGGTGAGTGCTGCCATCCCAAAAATTGAAATCGCCGACAAGTGAAACCGCATCGGCATTGGGCGCCCATTCTCTGTATACCCAGCCGTCCTCGGTTTGGTGGAAACCGTAATATAAGTCACCGTTGGCAAATTCCGCAAAACTCTTGCAGTTGCCAAGTACAGTTTTTTTCTTATATTCATAGGTACCCATTCGTAAATTGATATCACCCTCAAATGGTTTGAGATAAGGGTCAATTTCAATCAGTTTGTAATGTTTTTCTGCCATTCTTTGTTACCTCCTCAATTATTTTATATAATAATTATAGCGTATATTCAATAAAATTACAATAACTATTTGCTTATATATGCAAAAAAATTGTGATTTTATTGAAAAATGAAATTATACTAACGTAACTTGGTTGTAACACTTTGCTAAAATATGGAAATATCGACGGTGACAGTGTAGGAAAATTGAGATGTTAGGATATGAGGTAGGGTAATGTTTTCAACTTAACGAAGTTATAAATATTATAATATAAAACTTTTATGATGTTTGCTCTAATTGTGCAAAAAAATTGGCTCATTTATATTTTGATTAATTTTAGATTTGTTTTTATTAATTCATTTTTTCTAAATCCCTAGGAAAAAGATTGTTCTTTTTGAGGGCAAAAAGAACCAAAAACCTCGGGTGGTTCTCATTTTGCGAAACACCCATCGTTTTTGGTTCTTTTTTCGTAAAAAAGAACAATATTAATCCGCATATTTCAAAATATATGTCGGAGCATTGCTTTGCAAATTCATCATTGAATTTTTAGCTTCTTTTACGTCTGTCATTTGATAGAAATTAAGTTTTCTGTTATCATCGAGCACGCCGAGGAGTTTTTTATTTGTGTCTGTTACGATATACACAAAATGACCTGTGCCGCAACCATAGGTTACGTTTTCGCTATTGTCCATCAAGCCGAGTTGCTTAAGTGACGGAACGTAATCGGTCATATCGATTTTAGGCAAATCATAATCGGCTATTGTATAGAGAGGGAAAAGACCGAAATCCACATCGGGATATTGCAGGTTTACAAACTGCTTCGGTGATTTTTCCTTTTCAATGCCGTCAAGAGTAACGCTCCAACCGTTGTCACCCTTTGTGAGGAGGTATTCCTTCACATCTCTCGGGTCGGAGAGTGAACCTGTTACGACAATTGCGTATTTATCATCATGTGTTACATATTTAATATCGGCACCGCTTTGTGCAACGGGTGAAACCACCGTGCTGTATGTCGGGTCGTCCTTTTCGGGTGATGTGATTTCGCCGTGTTCGCAAATATATCTGAAAACAAGGTTATTGTACTGTTCTTCGGTGAGCATACTTGCTTCAATGCCATCGGAAGAAACATAGTAGCCATCCTTTGTGTTAAAGCCTGTGAATATTGTGAGCTCATCGCCCTCAGCAGCCTTGCCGGAAACCTCGGCATAGTCGGATGGTCTTATAAAAAGCAAATCGGTATATTCGCTTATTTCATCGTTTTTATCAAAATATTTTTCCGATACGAGCTTTTTAACCGTAACATCGGCATCCATTGAAAGGCTGTGCAAAAAGCCGTATGCACAAACAAGACCTGCATCTTCCTTGTGTTCTTCAAGGAATTTTGCGCAGCCTGCGTTGAGCTTAACCAAATCGGCCTTTAACTCGTCCGTAAGTTCCACATCGGATAAACCAACCTGTATTTCCTGCGTGCCTTCCTCTACGTTTTCGTCGTCGGCACTGCTGCCGCTTTTGTTTATACTCTTATATGCTACAAAGGCAGCTGCAACAATTGCGATAATAACAACAATCACCGCAAGTGCAATAGCCCATACTTTTTTCTTATTCATTGTATTCTTCCTCCTTATCGCTTATTGTATCAAACACATCCGTCATTTCGCCGGCGTGCTTTTCCAAAAGCTCCACCACTCTTTGTTCAAGGGCGGGGATATCATCGTTATAGTCTATTATTACCTCCCATGCGGGATTGTAGTCATCGTCTATGTCAATTACCGTCACATTTTCGCCGAAGCACTCCTTGTCGTAGTAGTCGAATATGGCTTCATATTCCCAATCTGCAACATCACGTCCCGTGGAAAGACGAATATGAAGTTTTCTTCCGTCCTCCTCATCGGCGGCAAAAAGATTTATGATATAGTCCTCATTTTTGTTGAGTGTAATGCTTGAAAGCTCTTTTTCAAGGAAGCCTGTTTCCTTATCTTTAAGCATAATCACAAGTATTGTTTCCATATATTATTTTGTTCCTCCTTTTGTTGGCGTGGTGGTGTCACCCTTGAAGCGGCAACCGAAATGCTTGCGCATATCAAAGAGCAAATTTATAAAGCTCGGATAATAAGGTATAAAATCGCCGTTTTCAATCATATCAAGTATTTCTTCCTTTGTTGCCCATCTTGCATCTTGAACCTCTTCATATTGAAGCTTAAGAGTGTTTATATCTATATCCTTTTCAATAAGATAGTAGTCGTCAAAAACGTGGTCGTTATTTATGGTGAGGTGAGGGTGGGTTGACTGCATATCAAGCTCAATTCCGAGTTCCTCACGGAGTTCTCTTTCCATGGCTGTGCGGCTGTTATCACCGCTTACGGCACTGCCGCCCACAGTTATATCCCAAAGGTTTGACCAACCGCTTTTGAACGGCTGACGGTGCTGAATAATCATTTCGCCCTTTGAGTTAAATATACATATATGCACAACAAGGTGACGTGCACCGTCCTTATATTCGCTGCCACGCACCATTGTTTCGCCTGTTTTTATTCTTTCGATATCATATATATCCCAGTATTCCAATTTAATTCCCCCATTTATGATTATGAAGCTCGCCTTTTATACGGCAACCCTCAAAATTATTTTGTCTTAATGCCTCATAGAGCACAATTGCAACCGAATTTGAAAGATTAAGACTTCTGTATTCGTCAAGCATAGGTATTCTGGCACAGGTTTCACGATATTCCATCAATATTTCTTCGGGGATACCGCTGCCCTCACTGCCGAACATTATGAAATCGTCTTTGCCGTATTCCATATCACAATAGTTGTGCTCCGCCTTTGTGGTTGCCATAATTATGCGAGGATAGTTGTTTTTTTCCAGAAAGTCTTGAAAGTTATCATAATATGTAACGTCCAAATCTTTCCAGTAGTCCATACCCGCACGCTTAAGTGCCTTGTCGGTAATCTCAAAACCCAAGGGGCGTATTAGGTGAAGTCTTGTGCCCGTGGCAACACAAGTTCTGCCGATGTTGCCCGTGTTTTGAGGTATTTCCGGCTGGTGTAAAACTATATTCATATATGTCACTCTTTTCATAAAATTTATTCATACTCCATATCATAACACAAAATTTGCATTATTACAACAATTTAATCAAAATCGGTTGACTTTAAGTCGCAAAAAGAGTATACTTACCATATATAAGTGTGTTGAAGCACATAGGTACTAGGAGGAAGAAAGATGGATTTAATTTCTGTTAAAAGCATTTTCAGAAACAGGGAAGACTATATTGGAAAGGAAATTGAAATAGGCGGCTGGGTCAGAAGTTTGCGTAATTCAAAGACTTTTGGCTTTATCGTTATAAACGACGGTACTTTTTTTGAACCGTTGCAGGTTGTATTTGATGAAAAGCTTGACAATTTTGCGGAAATTTCAAAGCTTAACGTAGGTGCGGCTCTCATTGTTAAAGGACAGCTTGTGGCGACACCTAATGCAAAGCAGCCTTTTGAACTTCAAGCAACAAATGTTTATGTTGAAGGACAGTCAACAGCTGATTATCCTTTGCAGAAAAAGCGTCACACATTCGAATATTTGAGAACGATATCTCACCTCAGAGCCAGAACAAACACATTTCAGGCAGTGTTCAGAGTTCGTTCAATAATTGCTTATGCTATTCACAAGTTTTTCCAAGAGAGAAACTTTGTATATGTACATACACCAATCATCACAGGCAGTGACTGTGAGGGTGCAGGCGAAATGTTTCAGGTTACAACACTTGATATGAACAATTTGCCAAAGGCGGAAGATGGTAGCATAGATTACAACAAGGACTTTTTCAACAAGCCCACAAACCTCACCGTAAGCGGTCAGCTCAATGTTGAAACCTTTGCTATGGCTTTCAAGAATGTTTACACTTTCGGACCTACATTCAGAGCCGAAAAGTCAAACACAACAAGACACGCAGCCGAATTTTGGATGATTGAACCCGAAATTGCTTTTGCAGACCTTAAGGACGATATGATTCTTGCGGAGTCTATGCTTAAGTACGTAATCAACTATGTGCTTGAAAATGCTCCCGAGGAAATGGCATTTTTCAATCAGTTTGTGGACAAGGGTCTTATTGACAGACTTAAGCTTGTTGCGAATTCCGATTTCGGTCACGTAACCTACACAGAGGCTATCGAAATTCTCGAAAAGAACAACGATAACTTTGAATATAAGGTAAGCTGGGGCTGTGATTTGCAGACAGAGCACGAGAGATATCTTACGGAGCAGGTATTCAAAAAGCCTGTGTTCGTAACGGATTATCCAAAGGAAATAAAGGCTTTCTATATGAAGCTTAACGAGGACGGCAAGACCGTTGCGGCTATGGACTGCCTTGTGCCGGGTATCGGTGAAATTATCGGCGGTTCTGAAAGAGAGAACGACTACGAACTTCTCACGAAGCGTATGGAAGAGTGTGGTCTTAACACAGCGGACTACGATTTCTATCTTGATTTGAGAAAATACGGCACAAACCGTCACGCAGGTTTCGGCTTGGGCTTTGAGCGTTGTGTAATGTATATTACGGGTATGCAGAACATCCGTGACGTACTCCCATTCCCAAGAACAGTAAACAACTGTTCACTTTAATAAGGCAACAAAGCTCGTTTACGGGCAAATAATATAGGAGATGTAATAAAATGGAAAATTTAACAATCCCACAGGGCTATAAGCCCGCATTAGGCATCAGAGAAACAGAGATTGCCATTAAGGAAGTAAAAGACTATTTTGAAAGAGAAATAGCAAAGGCACTTCACCTTACAAGAGTTTCAGCACCTCTTTTCGTTGACCCAAAGACAGGTCTTAACGATAACCTTAACGGTGTTGAAAGACCCGTTTCATTCGATATTAAGGAAGATGAGGGTCTTGAAGTTGAAATCGTACACTCACTTGCAAAGTGGAAGAGAATGGCTCTTAAGAAATACGGTTTCCATTCAGGCGAAGGTCTTTACACAGATATGAACGCTATCAGAAGAGATGAAATAACAGACAATCTTCACTCAATTTTTGTTGACCAGTGGGATTGGGAAAAGATTATCTCTAAAGAGCAGAGAAATATCGAAACACTTAAGGACGTTGTAAAGAATGTTTACGGTGCACTTAAGTCAACAGAAAACTATATGGCATCAAAATATAACTATATCGGCAAGTGCCTCCCCGAGGATATCACTTTTGTGACAACACAGGAGCTTGAGGACAAGTATCCCGATTGCACACCAAAGGAGAGAGAAAACCGTGAGGCAAGAGAGCACGGCGCAATCTTCGTTATGAAGATTGGTGATTTACTCGCATCAGGTGAGAAGCACGATGGCAGAGCACCAGATTATGATGATTGGGCACTCAACGGTGATATCGTTGTTTACTATCCTGTGCTTGATATCGCATTCGAAATTTCTTCAATGGGTATCAGAGTTGACGAGGAATCAATCCAGACACAGCTTGAAAAGGCAGGCTGCACAGAAAGAGCAGAACTTCCTTTCCAGAAAGCTATCATCAATAAGGAACTTCCTTACACAGTAGGCGGTGGTATCGGTCAGTCAAGAATTTGTATGTTCTTCCTCAGAAAGGCTCATATCGGTGAGGTTCAGTCCTCAATCTGGCCCGAGGATGTTGCGGCAGAAGCTGCAAAGAACGATATTCACCTTTTATAATAACATAGGTGAATATTATGACGCTCTTCCTATGACTCAAAAAGATGGTTATATTAATATAGGTTGGAGTACAGAACCGGATGGCGGAAAACTCATAACAAACGATACGGTCATTGGTAGTACGGATGCAGATAAAAATAATATTGTCGATACGGGGACGTTGCAACGATATTAAAGAATATATCGGTTGCTAAATCTTCTGAATAATTAAAATTGCGAAAGGACAGATGGAAAATTTCATCTGTCCTTTTTGCGTGGTGAATCTTGCGACACTTTCTGTTTATTTGACTCCGATATAAGGGAAAAGTTATAATACAGATGGAAAGGATTGTGCTGCAATTGGCAAAAAGACAGTTAATATTGAGGAAATGAATTGTTTTATATGACGAAAATATATATAAAAAATAAAAAAACGTCATATTTCTTGTAAGGTATTGACAAATGTATATAAAATTTGATATAATGTCAATGACGATGATTGTTATTTAACAATGAAAATGATAAATGATTGTATGTTGCGGATTTGAGGTGAGATTTTGTGATAAGCTATTATGGTATGTCAAAGCTTGGGACAAGAGAAAAAAATGAGGATTCTTACAGGATGGAAAATGTTGGGGGAAAATATATTTTTGCTCTCGCTGACGGATTGGGCGGACACAAAAAAGGTGAGGTTGCATCAAGGATAGCTGTTGAAACAAGCGTTTTGGTTGCTATGTCCGGTGTGAATGATGAGGTTGTTCTTGATAAGTGTTTTATAGAGGGACAAAGAAATATTTTGGAGGAACAAAAACGATGCAACCTTGTAAACGATATGAAAACAACACAGGTGGTGCTGTACATAAATAACAACAAGGCACGTTGGGCACATGTTGGTGATTCAAGAATATACAGATTTAAAACGGGACTTTTTTCAAGAATGATTGAAAGATCCATTGATCATAGTGTAGTGCAAAATATGGCACTTACGGGACAGATTAAAGAAAAAGACATAAGATTTCATGAGGACAGAAACGTGCTTCTCAGAGTTATGGGAATTGAATGGGATTCCCCGAAGCACACAATAGATAACTGTATTGATTTGAATAAAAACGAGAGTTTTTTATTATGTACCGATGGTTTTTGGGAGTGGATTGATGAAAAACAGATGTTGGATTGTCTTAAAAAGTCATCTTCACCTCAGGAATGGCTTAAGAGAATGGAGCAGGAAATAATAAAGAAAGTTGGCAACAACAAGTGTGATAATTATACGGCAATTGCGGTGTTTATAAGATAAGGTGGTAATAAATGGCAATTATTAAGTGTGAACGAGGACATTTTTTCGATGATGAAAAATATGAAAGTTGCCCTATGTGTAATCGAGGGGGCAGTGGTGATGACGGTGATGTAAAAACGATGGCATTATTTTCATCAATACATAACGACGATGAAAAGACAATAGGAATTAATTTCAAAAAAACAAATTGCGACCCTGTTGTCGGTTGGCTTATATGTGTTGACGGTCCCGAAAAGGGAAGAGATTTCAGAATACATTCCGGCAGAAACTTCATAGGCAGGGACATGACAAATGATATATATTTGACGGAAGATGCTTCAATCAGCAGAAAAAATGAGGGATATCTTATATATGAGCCGAGGAGTAATTCATTCATTGTAATGAATGGTGAGGGAGCTTCCATTTATGTAAATGATGAGCCTATCTCCGAACCGACTAAAATTAAAGATTACGACAGAGTTTCAATAGGTTCTTATGTTTTTGATTTTATTGCATATTGCAAGGGGGATAAAAAGTGGTGAGAAAGTTTGTATGCGTTTTTGTTTTTTTATGTATGGTAGTTGCATCTGATTGCCTCGGTGCGGATTTAACATCCGTATCATTGGGTGATACCATATATAACAAACCAAATGTGGTGCAGTATTTTTATTCCGATGATACGAATAATCTCAGTGTGAAAGCTGTTTTGGGCGATGAAGCATTGAATGTTGAAACTATCGGTAAAGCCGCCGATACGGGTATAAAGACGAACTATTTGTTTCTTGTGGATGAGTCAACATCTATATCAAGTATACAGATGGAAAAAATAAAAGAAGCATTAAATAATGTGGCTGATACGATGGCGGCAAATGAAACGATGTCAGTTATTGCATTTGGCAAAGATATTGAAGTGAGGGCTGATCATACATCGGATAAGGCAGCTGTGAAAGCGGCTGTGGCAACACTGATAAACAATAAGGGTGGCACTGTTTTTTTTGATGTGATAAAAAAAGCGGGAGAAATTTGTAATGCAAGTGCAGATGAAAGAAATCTTGTGTTTATAATCTCCGATGGCATTGACTTCAATACCGGTGGATATACTTACGAAGAAATAGAGAAGTACGTTACAAAAGAGGATTTATCCGTGTTTGCAATTGCATTGGGTCAAAAGGGCGATGCATACATAGATAAGTTCGGACAGCTTGCAAGGAACAGCCATGGCGCAATAGAGGTGTGCAGTCCTTACACAATAAGTGAAAACACATTGAAGCTTGTGCAAATGGCAAGGAATTGCAATGCCGTAGTTATGAAGAGTGGTAACAACAAGGTCGATGAAAATGCGGTACGCCTTATCATGACATTTGCGGTTGGAGATAAGACATCATCACTTGAAAAAACTCTTTATTCGGACAGATGGCTTAAAGATGAGGAACCGCCGCATATTGTATCGTTGTCTAAGTCAAGCGATACATCCGTTACCGTTGAGTTTAGTGAGAACGTTGTGGGTGCGGATAACCCTGCAAATTACAAAGTTGTTCTTGATGGTAAGCATGAATTGAATGTGGATAGCGTAAACTACGATGCCGAGAACTACAAAGCAAACCTCGTATTTGAAAAAAACGTATACAACGGAGAATATACCGTTGAGTGTTACAATATTACGGATGACAGTATGGAGAAAAACCTTGTTGATAATACGCTTTCACAGCAGATGGAAGGTCAATCTTATGAGGCTGAAATGATGCGTGAGGCTATTGCTCAGTATTGGCTTTTGTTTGTTTTTGTTATGTTGCTTGTGTTTGGGCTTGTGGCTTTTCTTGTTATCAATTCCAGAAAAGGAATTATTGTACACGATAAAAAGCTTAAGTTTCGTGATTCAATGGTAGATAAGGAGAGAATAATTACTCCGCAAACCAATAATATTACGCTTGTGGTTACAAATGGTGCAGGACTCAATAAAAAGGTAGAAATGAGTATGTATAAGAGTCTTATTGTCGGCAGATCCGAGATGTGTGATTTATCATTTGCGGATAATCAGCTTTCAAGGCAGCATTTTGCCATTGAAGAAAATAATAATGTTTACACAGTAATGAATCTCAGTTCAACTAACGGTACGTTTGTAAACGGTGTAATGCTTTCAGGCAAACATAAGTTGGAATACGGAGATGTTATTGCGGCAGGTAATGAAAAGTTTGTATTTTACAATAAGTAGTGTTTTTTAATGAGGTACTTGGTATGGATACTTCAAATTTTTGTCACAATTGCTTTTCGGAATTGGTGACGGATAATATATGTGATAATTGCGGGTATGATAACAACAAGGAAGAAAAGTTTACTTCTGCTCTTAATCCAGGTGTGATATTGAACAGCAAGTATAAGGTTGGCAAGGTGCTTGGTAAGGGCGGATTTGGTATGACATATAAGGCTGTTGATATACATACAAAAACAGTTGTTGCCATAAAGGAATATTTGCCGTTGGAAATAGCATACAGAGATATGGACGGCTGTGGAGTCGGCATAAAGGCTGCAAAATTCACAGACGCTTTCAGCGAAGGTTTGTTGTCCTTTATAGCAGAAGCCAATTTCCTTGTGTTGCTGAAAAAAAACAAAAATATTGTTGAAATATTTGATTGCTTTAATGAGAATGAAACGGCGTATTTTTCGATGGAGTTTATTGATGGGTGTACCTACAAGGAAATACCGAAATCGGATTTTACGGTTGCTTACGATGCGATGCTTAAGGTTGCAGAGGGATTGAAGGCTGTGCACAGTAAGGGAATTGTACATAGGGATATAAGTCCCACAAATATATTTTTGCTCAAAAACGGCGATGTTAAAATTATTGATTTCGGAAACGCACGATATTTTGACAAGAGTAACAGAAATGATGATAAGCTGATACTTAAGCCGGGTTTTGCTCCGCCTGAATTATATATGAAAACGAATGTACAGGGCCCATGGACGGATATATATTCGCTTGCGGCAACTTTCTATCGAGTCGTAACCGGAGAAAAATTACCCAGTGCGCTTGAAAGAATAAACGGTGTACCTATAATACCGATAAGAAGATTTATTCCCAATATACAATACAGCTTGGAACAGGCTTTAAACAGGGCACTTGATCCCGATTATGTGAAAAGACAAAGAAGCATAGATGAGTTTTTGGAGGAAATAGAGGGCAAAAACTTAAATTATTCGGCACCAACGGAGTATTATGATACCCCTTCGGAGCAAAATACTTATGCGAAAAGCAGTAATGTGTATGGGAGTGCGGATAACTACAACAGATATAATGATAACATAAAGGAAAAGAAAAGCTCGGAAAAGGCGAAGAGCAAAAGCTCATTCCGTTTGTTTGGGCAGGGGAAGGAAAACAGAGCCGGTGCAAAAGATATCGGTCATAAGAGGGAAAATGCTGCCGCATCGGGAAGCTTTACCGCAAAAAGGAATATGCCATCTTCCGAAAATCCTGCACCCCAAAAAAATAATACCGTAAAGAGAGGATATGTAAAGGCGTATGATGGCAGACTTTATCCCGTAAGTGATATCAAATGTATAGTGATAGGGAGAAATGCGAGTACGTCACATATCGTTATTAATGATGTAAATGTAAGCAGAAAACACTGTGTTGTGGAATATAATTCGGTAACTTGTGAGTTCTATGTTACGGATTGGTCTTCAAATGGTAGTTTTATGGCAAATAACAAGCGTATGGAGTATGGGGTTAAATATAAATTAAAGCCGGGGCAGAGGTTTTATTTGTATTCTTCACAATATGTATTCGAGGTGGTGGTTAAGGATGCTTGATTTTATATTGGCAAAGCCGGTGTTGAGTATTACTGCGGCTGTGGTTGCGATAGTGCTTTTGTTTGTGCTGTATACAATAGTAAATAAGCATATATGGGCAGCACGTAACAGGCGGAGACTTAATATGATTGCCATGCAAGGTGATGATAATAAAACCGTTGAATTGGACAGATACTTATATAGCGGTGAAAAAATTGAAGCATACGCCTCACAAATACTCGGAACAAGGTCATCTCAGCAGGATAGCTTTTATGTATCGGGTTGTAATGAGATAAGCCTTATGAAAAAGGCATATACGGCGGTTGCTGTGTGTGATGGTATGGGTGGATTGAGTTCCGGAGAAATTGCCAGTCGTATGGCTGTTGATTGCATAAAGAGTATATTTGAAGAAACTTTCTCGGGTGAGGTGAAAAGTGGTGTCACTATACCCGAGGTGCTTAAAAAAATAGCAATTAAGGCAAATGAAACCGTTTACAACTACGGTGTTGAAACAGCCGGTGGTGATATGTGCGGCACAACAATGGTGTTGGCACTGCTTGAAAACAATTATCTCTATTGGCTCTCAATAGGTGACAGCCGTATTTATATAATAAGAGACGGTCAAATTGTGCAGCTTACAAACGACCATAATTACACCTATATTCTCAATCAAAAAGTAAAAGAAGGTGTTATGACGGAAGAAGAGGCACTCAGAGAGGCTAACAGAGAGGCACTCATAAGCTATGTGGGTATGAGCGATTTGGATTTGATTGATTTAAGTTCAAACCCGCTTAAGCTTGAAAGGGGCGATGTTGTGCTTTTGTGCAGTGATGGTCTTACAAAGGTTATGAGCGATGCCGAAATTGCTTTTTATGTGACCGAGAACGGAGATAATGCCGAGGAATTGGCAAAGAGTTTACCTGTGTACTCATTTGACAGAAATTCCGGCAGTCAGGATAATACAACCGTTGCAGTTATAAAATACAGTTGATTTACACAGGGTTATATTTTTGATTCGGTAATAATGGAGATAAAAAAGTAGATTCATTATTATAAATATATTTATGAAAAGAGGTAATTTTATGAACTTAAAAAGATGTAGCAGTGGTCATTTTTATGACAGTGACAAGTATTCCACTTGTCCGCATTGTCAAAGTGGAAATAATATGGCTATGAGTGATGTTACAGTGCCAATGAGACCGGATGACAGTAAAACGGTGCCGCTTTCTGTTTCCAATATTCAGGATGCCGGAAATGTGACGCAGAGTCTCAGTAAGGCAGCTGTTGATGACGATCAGAAGACAATCTCATATTCAAGTCAGGCAATAGGTACCGAGCCTGTTGTAGGTTGGTTGGTTGTAATCAAGGGCCCTGATATGGGTATGGATTTTAAACTTAAAACGGGAAGAAACTTTATAGGTCGTTCAAGCTCAATGGATGTTGCTCTTAAGAATGACAAAACGGTTTCAAGAGAAAAGCATGGTATTGTTCTTTACGATCCTAAGAGTTGCTCATATATCGTTCAGCCGGGTGAATCAAAAGAACTTTGTTATCTTAATAATGATGTTGTGCTTTCACCTCAAAAGCTTGAAACAAACAATATTATAACAGTCGGAGAAACAGATCTTATGTTTATACCGCTTTGTTCAAAGACGGGATTTAACTGGGATAACAACAAGTGATTGTTGTGATTTGTATTTAACATAAAAAATATCGGTTGAGTCGGTTTGTATAAAATCGGCAAAACACCGTTATATTTTAATTTTGAGTAAGGCTTGTTTGGTGACTTTTTGAGTTTTTGCTTAAAATTGCTGAAAAAGAAAAGGAGTGATAAATATGTCAGATGAAATTATTAATTCCATAATGAATGAATTGGGACTTGATGAAGTTTATAGTTTAATACAAGGTATATTCGGTGCGGCAGGTGCGGTTGCATCATTGCATACGTTTATAGGATTTGTGCTTGGTATAGCTATGGTTGTGCTTGTGTACATACTTTTCAGCTATATATATATGTTTCAGGGACGTAAGGCCGGAATGGATAACGATTGGTTTGCATACGTTCCTATTGCAAGAACCGTTTACAGACTTGATATGGTAGGCGAGGACAGATGGAAGGTAATGTTTATCGGTGGTCTTGCAAACATAATAAAGGGAATTGTTGTTTTTATACTTTCTCGTTTTGTTATATCAGGCAGTACGGCAGGTGCTGTTATATTTGATATAGTATTGCTTGCATATCTTGCGGCTTGTGCTTATTTCGGTTATATTTTTAACAGAAAACTTTACGGACTTTTTAACTTTAACGAACATTTGGCACTTGTAAATCTCAGTATGGACGTTGCCAGTGCATTTGTAACAATAGGTATACTCGGCGGTTTCGGCCCACTTATTATTTTCGGTTTGTTGTTTGGTGTTATAAAGGCACTCAGCACCGTTTACACAAATGTATTTAACTTTATGACAGCTTTTGATAACAGATGTCAGGTTGCGGGTCGTACATTTACGGACAGTGGTTCAGGTTTTGACAATGCTGCAGGTTACGGTGGTTACAACGGCGGTTCTTCATTTGATGTAAGAACAAATTCAGGAAGAATTATGTGTACATCAGGTATGTATAAGGATGCCGTATTCCAGATTGAAAGTGATTTTGAAATCATTATCGGTCGTGATTCATATTTCTCAAGTATCGTAATAAATGAAAATTCAAGCACAATAAGCAGAAAGCATTGTGGCATAAGATACGATAAGTCAACAGGCAACTATTTGGTTACCGATTATTCATCAAACGGTACTTACATAGCAGATACAAAGGAAAGACTTCAGAGAAATGTTCCTGTAAGCCTTTCAAGCGGCACGAGTATCTATCTTGGTGATATGAATAACAGATTTAAACTCATGTAAAAAGTAAACATTGTGAGATTACAAAACGATGTAAATAAGTCACCGAATTGAATTTGAAATTAATAAAAATTTCTTAACCGGGTGCAGAGTTTGATTAATTCTGCACCTATTTTTTTAAGGAGTGGATTAAGTGTTTGAAGATATATGTTTAAATTGCTTTCAAGACAGAAATGGTTATGATGTTTGTCCGCATTGCGGTTATGTAAACGGAACGCCACCCGAGGTTGAGTATCACCTCCATCCCGGAACAATACTCAACGAGAGGTACATTGTCGGTACAGTGCTTGGCTTTGGTGGTTTTGGTATAACATATAAGGTATGGGATTTTAAGCTTGGTTCCGTTGTTGCAATAAAGGAGTTTTATCCGGGTGGTCTTGTAAACAGAGTGCCGGGTGAATCCGAGGTGCAAATTTTTGACGGAACGGAAAAAAACAATTTCAAGGAATCCTTGGCAAGATTCATAGATGAAGCAAAAAATCTTGCTCAATTCAACGGTAAAGCAAATATTGTAAATGTATTCGGATTTTTTGAAGAAAATAATACAGCATATTATGTTATGGAATATCTGGACGGTGTTTCATTAAAGGAATATATTGAACAAAACGGTAAAATGCCTGTTGATACGGCGCTTGTTGTAATAAATGACTTGCTTACGGGTGTGGGAGAGGTTCACAACAAAGGAATTCTGCACCGAGATATTGCACCGGATAATATCATTCTCACAAATGAGGGTGTTGTAAAAATTCTCGACTTCGGTAGTGCAAGATTTTCCGCAGAGCATAGCGATAAAACCTTGTCTGCATTTATCAAGCCGGGTTATGCGGCTCCCGAGCAATATGCTTCACAGGGTGAGCAGGGTGTTTGGACCGATATCTATGGCTTAGGTGCTACCATGTATTATATGGTAACGGGTATCAAACCGGATGAGTCAACCGACAGAAGAATAAATGATACGGTGCAAAGACCAAGTGATATGGGTATTGAACTGCCCATAGAAGTGGATAAGGCGATTATGAAGGCTATGGCACTGCAAATAGAATTCAGATTTAAGTCTACGGATGAGTTTCTTGCAGCCATACAGGGGGATTATGAAATAGAGTACCCCGATGTTGAAATTAAAAAGAGAAAACGTAAAAGAAACATTATGGCAGGTGTTTCGGCAGCGGGGTTTGTTGCAGCTATTGCACTCACTTTTGTGCTTTATAACGTGTTAAAAACAGATCCCTATGATGAAATTGCACCCGAAACACAGCTTAATATGTGGGTTTATGTGGATAATAAGGCGTATGACCCGGGTAAGTCAAATTTGCCCGAATCATTCAAGGAAATTGTGCAGGATAATAAAACAATGCAATATGAAAAGCAAAAAGAGGCTTATTATAACCTTGCAAACAACTTCTCACAATTTATGAATGACGCATATCCCGATAAAAACATCAAGTTGAATATGCTTGTTTTTGAGGATAAAGAGGGTTACGATGTGGAGATGAGGAAGGCAATCAAAAATAATAATCTGCCCGATGTATTCTTTGCAGGTGATTTATACAGTGAGATTTCCGATAAATGTTTGAAGCTTACGGATTTTAAGGACGTGTTTGACAACGCAGGTTGCAATTACATCACATCAAGCAACTATTCCGAACTTTATCCGGATGAGAAGCTTATACCACTCGGTTTTAATGCACCGGTTGTGTATGTAAACAATTCTCTCGTATCAGATTACAATATACCTTCCGATGTGAATAAGGGAAATTTTAATTCTATTGATGAAATCAAAAAACTCGATGCCTATACCGGCAAAAAGAAGGTTACAAGCATAAGTAACGGTAAGGAAACCTCCGTAAGAACAGTCGGAGTGGACAGCTCAGCATACAGTTCATTGGTTGCACTTTACGGCGGCGATATTACAAATAAGGATTCAACCTCAACTATTACCGAGGCGAATACCTCCGTTATGCAGTATCTTAAGAGTGAATATAATGATAACGGCTTCAACAGCACTATACCGGTTGAAAATTATTTCTATTACGGTCAGCTTGCTTATCTTGTTGGAGATACTTCTATATTTGAGTATGTAAATAATTATCTTGGCGGTAATTACAGCATTGCAACACTTACAAACAACGGAAAAAGCGTTGTAAATTTGGATACAGAGGTGGCAATCAATGCAGATGTGGATGAAAGTAAGCGTCTTGTGGCAAGAGCTCTTATTGAATATCTCCTCAGCGAGGACGGTCAGGCGTATGTTGATATAATCGGTGGTTCATCTTTGCCTATAAACAAAAAACAGATGGATTCATACGTTCAAAGCGTAAATGAAAATTTTGATGTAATAGCTACGGATTATACAGATGCCATATTAATAGGTGAAAACGGTGGTGCAGATAGCAGACTTGGCAATCAGCTTTATAAAAATTGCTATATAGGTGATGAAGATATTGCCGATAATACAGAAATTGATATATCCGATGATACCGAGATTGATATATCCGATGATACCGAGAGTGAAACAGTATCCGAAGATGAGATTGACCAAGAATCTTCGGATACGGAATAGTATTAATGATTTCGGATAAATGGAGGTTATTATGCCAAGATGTATAAATTGTTTTGAAGAATACGGTGCAAATCTTAAGGCTTGCCCACAATGCAATACACTTTTGGGTGCGGGAAAATTGAAAGCATACCACCTTCCCACAAATACTCTGCTCGTTGAAAGATACATTGTCGGCAGGGCAGTGTGTGAAAATTCGGTAAAAATAAAATATAAATGTTTTGACCAGAAAAGGCAAAAAAAAGTATATATATATGAGTTTTTCCCTTTAAATGCTGCTCAAAGAGATAATGATGGCAATATGGTGGTATTTTCAACCAATTCTCAAGCTGATTTGTTTGAAAAAAGTTTGGGCGCTTGCATTGGTGAGGTAAAAGAACTTGAAGCATTTTCGGATTGTCAAGGTATTGAAAAAATAAATGATTATTTTATAGAAAACAATACCTGCTATGTGGTTTGTGAATACAAAGAATATGTCACTTTGGCTGCCTATATGAAGAAAAACAAAACTTTGCCGTATAATAAGGCTGTTAGTATATTCAATACTATTATGTATGCAACAAAACGATTGCACAGCCAAAAAATTGTTCACGGCAATATTACACCCGAACATATTGCACTTTGCAAGGATGACAGTGTTGAGCTTATGGATATAGGTATTGCTTGTTATGTAAACAGCACATCAATTGCTATATATAACCCCAATTATTCTTCACCCGAGGCACGAGGAACAAATCCAAGGCTTACTGAAAGTTCGGATGTGTACTCTCTTGCTGCGGTTTTGTATAAGTTGCTTACCGGAGTCACACCGTGCGATTCCGAGGTGAGAAAAAACAACGAAGATGAGCTTGTACCACCCAGAAAACTGGGTATAAGGATAAATACGGGTTATGAAAATGCAATTTTAAATGCACTTGAACCCGATAGCAATATAAGATACAAGTCTGCACAGGAATTTTCCGATGCTCTTAAAAATAAGAACACAAGAAGAATAAATAAGTCGAAAAGTCGCTCTTTACCGCTTGCGGCAATTGTGTGCGGCGTGGTGGTTGTTGCCTTTGTCGCAATAGGTTTGGGCATACTTACAAATAAGGTGGCAAAGATGTCTGTATTTAAGCCTCGAGTTGATTCAACACAGAATGAAATCGGTGAAGTGACACAGAATACAACTCAAGAGGAGAGTATGACACAGGATGAAACCGAATCACAAGATGAGGCAACAACTCTGACCGAGGAAAAAACAGAGAGTGTGACACAGGTTGAGACAAAAGTTCAAACAACCGTCCCTGAAACGCATAAAGATGCTACAACAAAAACCACCACCACTAAAACCGAAAAAAAACAGGATAAGGTGAACGGTAAAAATAAAGACAGGGTAACATCGGGTTCGGCTCGTTGAAGTGTCGTATCGGAAAAATATAAACCAATTATTTATATATGCAGACAATTTAATAAAGAGGTGATTGTAAAATGGTGAGATGCTTTGGTTGTATGGCTGAATATGAGGATGGACTTGAAAAGTGTCCTCACTGTGGTTATGATAACAACACTAAACCAAAGGAACTTTATCATATTTTCCCCGGTTCAATACTCGAGGGAAGATATATAGTCGGAAAATCGGTAGGACAGGGTGGCTTTGGTATTACCTACATAGGTTGGGATTTGCAGCTTGAAAGAAAGGTTGCAATAAAGGAATATTTTCCAAGTGATTTTGCAACTCGTGCAATAGGTGATCCGAAATTGACTGTTTATAACGGCGATGCACAGGAACAGTTCGGCAGCGGACTTAAAAGCTTCATAGAAGAGGCAAGACGATTGGCGAAATTCAATGGTATAAAAGGTGTTGTTGATATATATGATACCTTTATAGCAAATAATACCGGCTATATTGTTATGGAATTTCTTTCAGGTATTTCAGTAAAGGATATGCTTAAGGCAAATGGAGTAATTGATTATCCCACAGCGAAGGAAATCATTGTTGAGATACTTTACATACTCAGAGAGGTGCATAAGGACAGCATAATTCACAGAGATATTGCCCCCGATAATATTTTTATTACCGATGAGGGTGAGTTTAAATTGCTTGACTTCGGTGCGGCAAGATATGCAACAACAACCCATTCAAAAAGCCTTTCTGTAATACTTAAGCCGGGTTATGCTCCGGAGGAACAGTACAGAAGCCATGGTAATCAGGGTCCATGGACAGATATATATGCTCTTGCGGCTACTTTCTATAAATTGATTACGGGTGTTACTCCGCCGGAGTCAATGGAGAGAAGAACGGGGGATAATCTTGTGCCACCGTCAAAACTTGGAGTTGCAATACCGAAAAATGACGAAATAGCATTGCTTAACGCACTCAATATTTTGCCTGAAAACAGAATACAAAATGCACAGGAATTTTTGGATGCTCTGGGTGGCAAAAAGGTTACAAGAAAGAAGGAGAGAAACCTTAAGGCCGATACGGGTAAAATGTATAAGTTTGTTGCCCCGCTCCTTGGCTGTAGTGTTTTGATTGTTGTTGGGTTCATCGTTCTTATAAAAACGGGAGTTATAGATATGAAATACTTAAGCAAGGTTGTCGCTGCCGAGGTAAAGCTCCCCGAGGGATATGCCCTTGTAACAAATGTTGTAAATATGCAGCAGAGCAGTGCAAACAGTCTGCTTGAAAGTAATGGTTTTGCTGTTGAATACGGTGAAGCGTTCTATAGTGATACCGTTGAGGAAGGCTTGATTGCGGCACAAACACCAAGCAGCGGTGCAGAGCTGGAGGGCACAAAGGTTACACTCATAGTGAGCAAAGGTGCAAAAATGGGTGAAATCGGTGTGTTTAAAGGTCGTAAGTTTGATGAAGTGAAAGAAGAACTTCAAAGTACGGGTTTCTATAATATAAATCAAACGGCAGGTACAGAAAACGTTCTTCCGGAGGGAAGCATAGAAAAGATTATGATTGATGGCAAGGAGATAGGGGAAAATTACGATGCAAAACTTTCTTCAAATATTTCCGTTTATGTTTCATCCGGTGCAAAGTTTGTTGTTGATACAAATAAGGATGTTGATGTGCCAAGTTGGGTAGGTAAGAAATATACGGACGTTGTTTCACAAATGGCTAAATATAAGTTACAGGTTGGCGCTGTTACAAGCGAGTACAGTAATACATACGCTGAGGACGTAATTATAAAACAGACACCTTCAAGTGGCAAGGTTAAGGAAGGTAGCAGTATAAGCTTTGTTGTCAGCAAGGGCAAGGAATCCTCATCAGTAAATGTACCGAATGTTACTATGAGCAGCTTAAGTAATGCACAATCCGATATAAAGGCGGCAGGACTTAACGTAAGTGTAAGCTATAAAAAGGATTCAAGAGTAAAAGAGGGTCTTGTTATATCTCAATCTCCGTCTTCGGGAAAATCTGTCAGCAAGGGCAGTACGGTATCTATCGTTGTAAGTAGTGGTCCGGAATCAACTCCGGCAGTTCAAGCACAAACAGAAAGGGCAACTGAGAGAGTAACCGAAAGGGCTACCGAGAGACAGACGGAAAGAGTGACCGAGAGAGTAACCGAAAGGGTAACGGAGAAACCTACCGAGAGAACAACCGAAAGACCTACTCAGACAACAACTCAGGAGATAAAGGCATCGGGTGTAACTCTTAATACATCACAGTTGAAATTGCAGACGGGAAAGAGTTCCACATTGCAAGCAACAATTTCACCGTCAAATGTAAGCAACAATACACTTAAGTGGGTATCCAGTGATACATCTATTGTAAAGGTATCAGGCAGTGGTTCAAGAGTTACGGTTTCCTCTACCGGTAAGGCAGGTATGGCAAATGTAAGTGTAGAGACAGCTAACGGTCATGTTGCTTCATGTGCTATAGTTGTTACAGCTCCCGAAACTACAACGGAAAGAACAACGAGAGCACCCGAAACAACAACTAAGGCAAATCCTAAGCCTGTATATCTTACGGTAAACAAGCAGTCTATAGTTGCCGGTGATTCATTCACCGTAACGGCAAAGTGTGATGAAAGTGTATCATGGTCTGTTAGCGGTGGCGGTGTTTCTGATGATGCACAATCAGATTATGTGCATACGTTTACCAGTGGAGATGATTCCGAGGGACTTTGCACAGTTACGGTTACATCATCATCCGGTAAGAGTGCAAGTATAAACGTTCATATCTCTAATCCCGAACATGATGCTTTGAGAAGAGAAAACAGATAATAGCAATAGCTTTATGTCGGAATTATTCTCGTTTCAGCTTCTGAATATGAATCGACTTAATGCTGGAAATTAAATGAAAAGGCTTTCTGTGGTAGTTGTTATCACAGAAAGTCTTTTTTTCTTGATATTTACGGTGGGGTATAGTATAATATGAATAGGATAAGATTTGTCGGGAGGGATTATATGAATACCTACACAATAATTGCAGGTGTCAATGGTACGGGCAAAAGCAGTTTCAGAGGTGTGCTTGAGGGACAGAATATGATTTCCTCACATATAATAAGCCTTTATGATATAGCAAAGAAAAATGATATGGATTTAACTTCCGCAACAAATCTTGCAATAAAAAATATGAATGAATATTTTAACAAACGAATATCATTTACACAAGAAACAACTCTTTCGGGACGTACCGTACTTAATACGGCTGTGAAAGCAAGAAAACTCGGTTACGATATTTCACTGTATTATATCGGTTTAAACAGCAGTGAGGAAAGTATATCAAGGATTGCAAACAGAGTGAAAAAGGGCGGGCACAACATTCCAACCGATGATGTTATTCGCCGTTTCAATAAGAGGTTTGAAGTGCTTAAAGAGCTTATTCCTTATTGTGATACGGTGAGTTTTTATGATAATGAAAACGGCTTTGTAAAGGTTGCGGAGATTTTAAACGGTAAATTCAGATATGTTTCCGAATATCACCCACAGTGGATTGAGGAATTGATTGTTCAGACGGAGATTTAAAGGTAATTGCAATGGGGTGTGAGCTATATGGAGAAGTATGAATATAAGATTATGGTTCCGACATTTATGATTTTACAGGTGATTGTGGTTTTTGTGTTTTGTGCATTAAAATCATTTTCCCCGAATAGGCTTGATATTTTCGGCTGTATTTTAAATTTATTACTTTTCTATGTTGCTATCTGTTATTCGGCATATAGTTCAGTAACATATATTAAAAACACATATCCGGAGCAATATCAAGATTATAAAAACAGCAAGCCGGTTAATTTCAAACTGTTTGGAGTGGATTATAATGATTCTTTCAGACCAAACTGTTTTGAACATTTGGGGCTGTTACTGATTTTGGGAATTTTTAAAACGACAGATGAAATGAAAGCTGATGAAAACATAAAACGCATAAAAAATGATGCGGTTTTATCATTTATAGATATTCCACTGTGGCTCTTGTCTTGTGTGATTATCAGTGTTTTATAATGATAAGGGTATGATGGGGTTTACATTATTTTTAGTTTTCCGCCTCATCCGAGGCTGTTGCAAGCAACAGCCCCACCTTCCCCAGAGGGGAAGGCTAATGGCGGCTTCGCCGCTTTTAAAAGCATTTATCATATATTTGCTGAATATACGATAAATAAGAATATCGACTACAAATTAAAATGAATGGTTTTCAGCCTTCCCTTCAAGGTAATGTCATCAACTTAAGAAAACTATATGAGTTATAACTTGATAAAGGCAACTATGCCGCAAAAATAAAAACATTTTAGTATTTTTTACAATGATGGTTAAATAGTTTGCCCCAATCACACCGTAAAACGGGTGGGTGCAGGGGCAACCCGCCACCATACTACGGCGAACCGCAATCCTTCACTGCCCCTGCCCGTTAGGGGTATGGGGCGAATCGGAACGCCCCATCGTTTTTGGTTCTTTTTTCGTAAAAAAGAACAATCATTTTACAACGGAGGTCTAATATGGATAACAACAAAAACAACGGACTGGACAAAGGCATACTTGCGATTATCGTCATAATTTGCCTTATTGTTTCCGCAATTGATTTTGCACTTTATTATTACATGGGTGCAAAGGTGGCAAGCTCTATAACTTGTGTAGCCTTTTTTATAGTGCTTTGCATAACCTATACAATAAAGATGATAAAGGAGAAAAAAGACAATGATAAATGATTTACTCAAATACAACAAAAGTTTTGTGGAAGAAAAGAAGTATGAAAAATACGTAACAAGTAAGTATCCCGATAAAAAGATTGCAATTCTCACTTGTATGGATACAAGGCTTGTGGAGCTTTTGCCTGCTGCACTGGGTGTGCGTAACGGTGATATAAAGCTCATCAAAAATGCAGGTGGTATGATAACAAATGCCTTTGACAGTGCCGTGCGTAGCTTGCTCATTGCCATATATGAGCTTGGTGTGAATGAGGTTATGGTGATAGGGCATACGGATTGCGGTGTTCAGCACGTAAATGAAGATGCTATGCTTGAACTTATGAAAAAGCGTGGCATAAGCGATGAAAGCATTGAAATGGTGAGATACTGTGGCATAAACTTTGATGAATGGCTTTGTGGTTTCGATGATGTGGAAAGCTCCGTTGCCGAAACAAAGGAGCTTTTGCTTAAACACCCTCTCATACCTCACGACATAACAATAAGGGGCTTTGTTATGGATAGTGTGACGGGTGAGCTTAAAGAAATTGAATAATCAATATGGGCGGCTTTTTTAACCGCCTATTTTTTTGCCTTTTGCAAATCCGCATCTATTGCGGCAAGCACAATTTCACCTGCATATCTGTAATCCGCATCAAGCTCTATATCGGTGCTTTGCTGTTCCACAACCGCCTGTGCAATTTCTGCGGCACAGTTTGATATTGTGGGATAGAAAACCTGTGCCGTTTCGTTCATATTGTTAAGCTCCACACCCACAATTTCATTTTTTGTTACCGTCACATCAACGCTCACGGGGTTGCTGTGGAGTATTATATCCGTTGAATATGTGCCGGGTATGTATGCGCTTTTGCTGCTTCTCACAGCTGAAAAAAGTATGATCGCACCCGCTATGCTCACGGCGGCAATCGCTCCCCATTTTATGATTTTGTTCAATTTTATAACATATATTCCAGATTTCAAAATTATACCTCCAAAATAAAATATGTAAACCTTGTAATATTCTATTCAAAAACCGTGATTTTATGATATAATTAAGGTGTTGGGAGGAGATAAAATGTCACTTAGATTTATATACGGCAAAACGGGTAGCGGAAAAACCACCCTTTGCCTTGATGAGATAACGAGGGGAAAAGAGGATATAAACTATATATATATTGTGCCCGAACAGTTTTCACTTGAATCCGAGAAGGCACTTTCATCCCGCCCCGAAAATGAAGTAAGAATAAATAAAAAGGTTTACAGTTTCAGCCACCTTGCAAAGCAGATGATAGCAAAATACGGTTGCAGCGGAAAAATGTTTGATGATACGGGAAAAAGTATGCTTTTGCGTAAGCTTGCCTTTGACCTTAAGGACGATATGGTGTTCTATAAAAATTCGTTTGATAAGTCGGGGTTTCTGGAGAAGCTTTCGCAGACTGTGACGGAGTTTACACGCTACGGAATAACTGCCGACCAATTGGACGAAAAAATATCGGGTGAAATTCATTCCAAAAATTATTTGGACAGCGTGAAATATAAGCTTGAAGATATAAATAAAATTTACACCGCATACTGCGATTACGTGAGCAATGCACTCATATCCGAAGATACAATACTTGATACTTTGGCGGGGCTTATCCCAAACTGTGATTTGTTAAAGGGCAGTTATGTTTGGATTGACGGCTTCAACGGCTTTACAACGCAGGAAATGAAAGTTATTCGTGAGATTATGAAAACAGCGGAGGTTGTGAGTGTTTCGCTGACACTGCCGTATAAAAGAGTGGAAAGAGCGAGGGTTGCCGCCTTTGATATGTATCTTGCCACTAAGAATACTTATTTTGACCTTGTGGAGCTTGCCGAATCCGCAAACGTGCCCATAAAGGACAGTGTGTTTTTGAACGGCGATTTAAGGCACAAAGAGGATAATGATTTAGCGCATTTGGCAAAGGAGTATCTCAATTACAAGCCTAAGATATATGACAAAGAGATTGAAAACATAGATTTGTATGCGGCAACCGATGTTGAAAACGAAATAAATAACCTCTGCTACATCATAAGGAAGTTTGTTTCCGTAAAAGGCTACAACTACAGCGATATCGGCGTTATTTTGGGTGACACAAGCTATGCACCCAAGGTCAAAATATCAATGAGAAGATATGAAATACCCTGCCACATAGATGAGCGAAAAAAGATAATTTCGAACAGATTTGCACGCTTTGTTATGTCCGCAGTGAACACGGTTGCACATGATTTTAATACGGTTGACGTATTTTCCTGCCTTAAAACGGGTATGACGGATATAGCCCCCGATGATATATACATAATGGAAAATTACGTTATTGAAAACGATGTGCACGGTGTTTATCGTTGGAATATGAAAAGCTGGGAGGGCGGTTTTTATAAGAACAGCGGTTTTGACCACGATGAAATAAATCGCATTAAAAATGAAATCACGGATATATTAAGCCCTATTATAAAGGTATTTAAAGGCGGTAAAAAACGTACCGTAAAGGATATTTCAATTGCGGTTTATGATATGCTTGAAAAAAACAATGTATTTTCGAGATTGCACGAAACGGCAGAAAAATATCGTGACGAAAAGGAGCTTGAAGCTGCGGATGAATACGATAAAATTTGGGATATAATAAAAGCGGTTTTTGAAAAAATGACCGAGCTTTTGGGCGACCAAAAAGTGAGTGCTTACGAATATTCCAAAATACTCAAAAGCGGAATTGCGGCAAGCAGTATGGGTGCAGTACCTCCCGCACAGGACTACGTTATTGTGGGTGATTTTGAAAGAACTCGTTTCAGCAACATACGTGCGCTTTTCTTTTTGGGTGTGAGCGAGGGCGTTGTGCCGCCTTATCGTGATGACGGTGGTATTCTGCCCGACAGCGAGCGTGCAATACTTGAAGAAAGCGGCATAAAGCTTTCAACCGACAGTTTGGGAAAAATAAACAGGGACAAGTATCTTATATATACCTGCCTTTGCAAACCTACGGAAAGGTTGATTGTCAGCTATGCGGAAAATACGGATGACGGAGGAATACACAATCCCTCATCCGTAATTGAAAAATTGAATGAAATTTTTCCGAAGCTCAAAACACAGGCTGCAACAACCAAGGCAAATGCGCCGATACCCGCCTTTGAGGAATATGTGAGGAATATAGAAAGGGATAACAGCCAAAGTGCCTTTTGGCATGGAATTGAAGAATACGATAACAGGCTTAAAAGAATAGCAAGGGCGATTGAAGATGAGGTAAAAACCGCTTCACTCAGCCGCAAGGTTACTTCCGATATTTTCAAATACGGAATATATTCCAGTGTTTCACAGCT
Organism: uncultured Lachnospiraceae bacterium; assembly: GCA_964624605.1. Lineage (GTDB taxonomy): Bacteria > Bacillota > Clostridia > Lachnospirales > CAG-274 > CAZUXS01. Next base: position 26,124 of record CAZUXS010000006.1, read on the forward strand.
TGAAGCCTACGGTAAATGTCCTTTTTCATTTTTCCTGAAATACATATTGAAAGCAAATGCAAGGCGTAATTTTGAAATTGACCCCATTGATTTGGGAAATGTGTATCACGCCGTAATCGAGCAATATTTGAGAGATACAACGGGTGAAGCGGATTGGGAAAATATAAATTATACCGATATAAGAAAAGCCGTGGATTCCCTTACAGACGGCATTGTGAATGATATGGCAAATTTCAACACCTCCGCAAGGCTCAAACAGCTCACAAGGAGGGTGAAAAGGAGGATGTCAAGCTCCGTTTGGGCGGCTGTGGAGCAAATAAAAGCGGGAAATTACGTGCCCGCCGCATTTGAGCTTGAATTCGGCAAGCAAGGCGGTTTGCCCGCAATTGTTTTTGACACCGGCAACGGCATAAAAATGGAGCTTACGGGCAAAATAGACAGAGTTGATATCTGCGACAGCGACGGAAAAAGCTATGTTAAAATCATAGACTACAAATCGGGTACTCATGCCTGCAACCTCTCCGAAATATATGCGGGTATTCAATTGCAGCTTGCCACCTATATGTCCGCACTCACAAAAGCGGGTAAGGGCTTTATGGGCAGAGAAAAGCTTGAACCCGGCGGTATGTTCTATTTTAAAATAAATGACCCCGTTGTAAATCTTAAGGACTTAACAAAAAATAAATCCGTTGATGATAAAAAACTCGAAAGCCATATTTCACAGGGACTTTACTTAAGTGAAAAAATGGATGAAATGGATAAAAACACAACCAAGGACGGAAAATACAACGGCTCGATTTTCAAAAAGGAAATTGCCGTCAGCAGTGAGGAATTTAAAAATATACTCTGCTATGTGGATGAATATATAAGGCAGGTCGGCAGAGATATGATTGACGGTAAAATGGAAATTAAGCCGTATAAAGAGGGAACGGGCACAAATGCCGTCACAGGCTGCGACTATTGCCCTTATGAAACCGTCTGCCGTATAGGAGATAAGGATAAAAAGGGAAGATATAAGGTTGTGAGGAAGATGAGCCGTGATGAGGCAATGGAAAAGTTTAAAAATGCGGGTGAGGATGAAGAGGAAGAGAGTGAAGAATAAGCAGACACTTAATCCAAACTGCGTTGACTATGCAAAAGTAATATGTTAAAATAAAGTAAGAGAATTTGCAATGTGAATAAATGAAAAAGTAGCAGTTTAAATTACAGAATTTACGGTTTAAAAGAGGTGAGGTATTATGTTGAAAAAATTGCCGATTGGCATTGAGAATTTTACGGAATTTTCAACCGATGGTTTTTATTATGTGGATAAGACTATGTTCATATCCGAGCTGTTGAATAATTGCGGAAAGGTAAATTTATTTACAAGACCGAGAAGATTCGGCAAGACATTGACTATGAGTATGATTAAAAATTTCTTTGAGGTCGGTACGGATAAGTCTGCATTTGACGGCTTGAAAATAACGGATTGCAAAAAATTATGTGATGAATATATGGGGAAATTTCCCGTTATATCAATAAGCATTAAAGGTGTTGAGGGGTTCACTTTTGAGTCTGCGTGTGTTGCTTTTAAAGATGTTGTTGCCAGAGAAGCGGGACGATTCAGATTTTTGGCAGACAGCAACAATATTAATGATGATGAAAAAAAACGCTATTCCGAATTTTTCAAAGTAAAAGACGGCGTTTATTCCATGAGTGACGATACACTGATTGTAAGCTTGAAAACTCTTTGTGATTTGCTTTATAAGCATTACGGACGTAAGGTTGTCCTGCTCATTGATGAATATGATGTTCCTCTTGATAAGGCTTTTCAATACGGATACTACAACGAAATGGTGCTTTTAATCCGTAAAATGTTCGGAAACGCTTTAAAGACAAATGACAGTTTGCAATTTGCCGTGTTAACGGGTTGCCTCAGAATTTCAAAGGAAAGCATTTTCACGGGTTTAAATAATTTGAAAGTTCATAATATTACGGATATCGGATATGATGAATATTTCGGATTTACCGAAAGTGAAGTCGGTGAAATGCTTGATTATTACGATTTGAGCGAATATGCCACTGTTGTCAAGGAGTGGTACAACGGCTATCAATTCGGCAATACTTCCGTTTATTGCCCGTGGGATGTTATAAATTATTGCTACGATTCAAGGTGGAAAAAGGGCTTGCATCCCAAAAATTATTGGGCAAATACCAGCGGAAATTCTATGATAAGAAGATTTATCGATATGGCTAATCCAAAAACCAAAAATGAGATAGAAGAGCTTGTTGCGGGCAATGGAATCAAGAAAGAAATCAACACGGAATTGACATATAACGAACTTGATAAAAATATAGACAATCTGTGGAGCGTACTTTTTGCAACAGGTTATTTGACATACAGAAACATAGACGAAAAGGGCTATGAACTGGTGATTCCCAATAATGAAATTCGCAGTTTGTTTGTAACTCAAATTCAAGAATGGTTCAATGAAACGGCAACGAATGACACAAGCACCATAGAAAAATTTTGCAATGCATTTTTTGACGGTGAAGCTAAAGTTATTGAGCAAATGATGAAAAAATATCTTTGGAAAACAATCAGCATTAGAGATACGGCAGTAAGAAACGAATATAAAGAAAATTTCTATCACGGTATGTTGTTGGGTCTTTTGGAATACAGGCTGGATTGGCTCACAAGATCAAATGCGGAATCGGGTGAAGGCTACAGCGATATTACTATTGAAACTTCTGATGGTGTCGGTGTAGTAATTGAAATTAAGTATGCCGATGATGGTAATTTGGAAAAAGCTTGTCAAGCTGCATTGAAACAAATTGAAGATAAGCAATATGATGCAATTTTGAAAGATGATGGGATGTCAGAAATAATAAAATACGGCTTTGCTTTTCATAAGAAAAATTGCAAGGTGTTTAAAGGATAGCTTTGCAAAAAATATGTTGAAAAATCTCCGAAATTAGGGTATAATAACTTGTAGAAAAAATACGGAGGTAGAAATTATGCAGTATGTATACGAAAACAAGGGTGTCTGTTCAATGCAGACTATTGTGGATTTGAATGATGAAAATGTGATTGAGAATGTGAGTGTACTCGGTGGTTGCAACGGTAACCTTAAGGGTATTTCAGCACTTTTGGTTGGTGTTAAGGCTGAGGATGCAATAAAGCGTCTTGAGGGTATCACTTGCGGTAACAAAAAATCTTCTTGTCCGGACCAGATTGCACAGGCTTTGAAAGCGGCCTTGAATCAGTAAAAATCAATAAAAACAATACATTTTTTAAGCTGTCACTTCGGTGGCAGTTTTTTTATTTCAATTTTTTGTTCTATTTTATTTTTGGTTGAATATATTATTTTAAGCGGGGTGGAAATTATGGATATCAGGCAGATGTGTACAAGCTATATAACGGAGAAAATTTGTGATATTATTCTCGGTTTTGAATATACGGATGATATTTGTGAAATACGTATTAGGCTTAATAAGCCGCTCTGTGTTCGCACTGCGGAGGATGAGTATTTTTTGAATGATGCGGGGATATGTGATGACGAGGATGCCTATAACCCAAGTCGCAGTGATATAAAAAATATAATGCTTAAAATAAGCGAATATTCGCCTTTTGCGTTCAACGATGAGGTTAAAAAGGGGTACATAACACTTAAAAACGGTTTCAGAATAGGTATTGCGGGACAAGCCGTATATGAGGGTGAAAATATAGTAACCTTAAAAAACATATCCTCGCTCAATTTCAGAATAGCAAAGGAAGTGCGTGGTTGCGGCAAAGACATATATAATAAAATTTTTGCCGAGGGAGTGAAAAACACCCTCATTGTTTCGCCTCCGGGGTGCGGCAAAACAACTCTTTTGCGGGATTTGATACGGCTTTTGAGTACGGGCGGTAAAACCGTCGGTATAGCGGATGAAAGGAGTGAAATTGCGGGTTGCTTCATGGGTGAACCTCAACTTGATGTGGGCATAAGAACGGATGTGGTTGACACTTGCAGAAAAAGCGACGGCATAAATATGTTGCTTAGGAGTATGTCACCCGATGTGATTGCCGTTGATGAGGTTGGCACAAGTGCGGACAGGCTTGCAATTGAAGATGCTCTGCGTTGCGGCACAAAGGTGATATGCACGGCTCACGGCAACGATATGAGGGATATATCAAACCGCCGTGTGCTTGGGGATATGGCAAAATCGGGGCTTTTTGAGTGCTGCATATTTTTGTGCGGTAGGGGCGAAATAAGCAAAATAACCGATGGGGAGATGAAAAATATATGTATCTGAAAATTATAGGGGCGGCGGGGATAGTTGCCTCATCTTATGCAATAGGCTGGTATCTTTCACTCGGTGAAACATATCGTGCCGCCGATTTATCCGATATGAAAAATATACTCTCACGCTTTTTATCCGAGATTTCTTTCGGAAATTCAATATTGACCGAAGCTGTTGAAAATGTGGTTGATGATACATCCTGCGCCAAAATATTTCTATATTTCAAGGAAGAGCTTGAAAAAAGGGGTACGGATGGCATAGCCGATATGTGGGAGAAAGCCGTGAAAAGGGCGGCACCGGTATTGTATCTCAATTCAGCCGATTTGGATGAAATACTTTCACTCGGCAAAATCTTTTCATACAGCGACATAGGTATACAACAAAAAGTCCTCGGACGAGCAATAGAATATATGAACAACGAGCAGGAGGTAAGCAGAACAAAAAAACAATCGGGCGGCAAAATATATAAAACCTTGGGTGCGGCTGTGGGATTGTTTATTGTTATACTCTTATATTAGGAGCTGATGGTGTGGATATAGAAATTGTATTTAAAATTGCGGCTGTGGGGATATTGGTGAGTGTTTTAAATCAGGTGCTCATAAGAGCAGGCAGGGAAGAACAGGCTATGATGACAACACTTGCGGGGTTGGTGGTGGTGCTTTATTGGGTGATACAATACATAAGCGGTTTATTTGAAGAGGTGAAAACCATATTCGGGATATAAGGTATGGCTATGGATATTGTGAAAATTTACGCCTTTGCTTTTGTGGGCATAGTGACGGCACTATCGGTCAAAAAAAATGTGCCCTGCATTGCCATGGTGATTACAGTGGCGTGCGGACTTGTGATATTGTATGCAATTATGCCGCAATTGAGTATGGTGTCGGAGCTTATTGAAAATGTGTCCGAAATGCAAAGCACAACCTACGTTTCTTCAATTATAAAGATAATCGGCATAGCCTACATAGCACAGCTTGCCTCGGCAATGTGCACGGACTTCGGTTTTTCGGCACTCGGAGGAAAGGTGGAGCTTGCGGGCAAGGTGATGATATTGACTTTTGCCCTGCCTATGCTTCAAAATCTTTTCATTGTTATAAATACATTGTTGGGGGCGTAATGAGTGAATTTGAGGATAGTGCCGTTCTTGCTCATACTCTTTATATTTTGTGCAAGGGCAACGGCTGTGAAAGCGGAGGTTGTTGAAAATGAGATTGAAAGCACTTCATACATAGATTTTGACAGCCTTGATACGGATGGGCTAAACGGGGAGGGGACAAAATACAACTTTGATTTTGCCGATTGCTTTCGTGGCATAATGAGCGGAAATTGGGATATTTCACTTGAAAGCATAAAAGCCACCGTATCGAATATATTTTTTGAGGAGATAAAAAACGGCTGCGGCTATGTGAAATCCATATTGCTAATCTGTGTTGTGATGGGTATATTTTCCTGTGTTTCGGGAGATATACGGGGCGAGGAGGTGCGAAAAAGTGTTTTCTTTGTCGGCAGTGCGGCGGTTATGGGAGCGCTTGTCACAGCCTACGGGGAATGTGTCGGCATAGTCACAAATACGGTAGGCGAAATAACCGATATAATAAGGGCGGGCATACCCTTGATAATTACGCTTGTTTCGGCGGGAGGTGACATAGACCTTTTTTCACCCGTTTTGTTTGCCGTCACCGATGCAAGTGTGATAATAATAACAAAGTTTTTGCTGCCTGTTATTATGTTTGCTTTCACAATACGTATTTTAAATTGTCTTACGGAAAAAAGAATGTTGTCAAAACTATCCGATTTGCTTGTGTTTGTTGTCACAAACGGATTGAAACTCCTTTCGGGCGGTTTTATGCTTTGGCTTTCATTTGAAAGAATAAGCAGTGAAACGGCAGGTTCACTTTTGACAAACACCGCCGTATCGGCTGTGAAAATGGTTCCCGTTGTCGGCTCTGTGTTTTCGGGCGGCACGGATATAATAATGGGGAGTATAGCCGCCGTGAAAAACGGTGCGGCTCTGGCGGCAATTGTGCTTATTGTGATTGCCGCATTTGTGCCAATAATAAAAATTGCGGTTATATCTCTGCTTTACAGGTTTGCAGCTGCCGTTATAGAGCCTTTGGGTGAAAAGGGCATAACCGATATGATAGATGGCTTTGGGCAGATTGTGTGGCTGCTTTCCGGCACGCTTTTCACGGTTACTTTTATGTATACCGCCTCCGTGGTGATTATGCTCTGCTCCGTGTGAATGAGGTGATTTATGACTTTTTTAACCGATTACATTAAAAAAATTGCGGAGTTTATGCTTATAAATGCCGTTGTGAGTGTGATTGTACCCGATTCAAAATATAAGTTGTATATAAATATGATAATGGGTATTATACTTGTCGCCTTGATACTTTCACCCATTGGGGAGGTTTTTAGTGTGGGATGAAAGGGGAAGGCAACAAAGCGGCTTCGCCGTTTTAAAGAACATAATAAGCTATAAAAGATATACTTAGGTGAGTGGTTTTCAGCCTTCCCTTCTAGGGAAGGGGGGACCGCTTTAGCGGTGGATGAGTATAAATCGGGGTATGTATATGAACAACATAAAAAATTATATTAAAAAGCAAAAAAACAATACTTTAACAATATTGGGGCTTTTGATGATGGGTTTTGTGCTTATGATGTATATTGATGGCAAAGACGATAAACCGAAAACGGAGGAAACACAAATACAATATGAGGTTAAAGAGGATGATTTGAATATCAGCCTTGAAAATATACTTTCACAAATAAACGGAGCGGGGGAAGTTAAAGTTTTGGTGACGTACAAATACGGACGGGAGCTTGTGCCTGCCTACGATATATCGGAGGACTATTCAAGTGAGGGTACGTCTGAAAAAAGAAAAACAGAGAGTAAGGTTATTATGTCCGATAAAAATACACCGCTTATACTTAAGGAAAGATATCCTCAGGTTGAGGGTGTGTTGATTGTGGCAAAGGGTGGAGGTAATGAAAATGTAAGAAATGCTCTTATATCTGCCGCACAGGCATTATTGGGTGTGGAAGCGCATAAAATAGAAGTATTAGAAATGAAATAGGGAGGATACTATGTTTGTAATCAAAAAAAATCAAGTGGTGATTACGGCACTTGTGGTTATGATTGTGGCGGCGGGGTACTTGAATTATATAGATTCCGCACCGTCCGAGGTGAGTGAGGTGATGCTTTCGGATTCGCAGGAAGTGGAGGGCATTGTTGCCGAGGGTGATGCAACAACCGCCGAAACCACGAAAGAAGAAGCGGCAATTGAGGAGGATGACAATAATTATATATCGGGAGATGCAACGGACGGAACAGATGTCGGCAGTGCCGTGTTTGTGAACAACAGTGACGATTCATCATATTTTGTGCAGGCAAAGCTTGAAAGAGAACAATCAAGGGCAAAACAAAAGGATATATTGAATGATATGCTCAATAACGAAAAATTGGATACAAACGGCAAAAGCGAGGTTACAACCGCTATGCTTGCAATTCAGCAGAGGATAGAAAAGGAAACGGCGGCGGAGGCTATGCTTGAAGCAAAGGGTTTCAAGGAAGCTTATGTGAGGATAGATGATGATACCGTTGATGTGGTTGTGGATAAGGCGGAGCTTACAAATGCCGAGGTTGCACAGATTGAAGATATAATAAAACGCAAAACAGGTGTGAGCACGGATAAGATAAGAATATCACCTTTGAAATAAAGTTGTTAAAAAACTTACAAAGTTTGATATTTTTTAAACAATTTTAATTGACAAGTTATGCTTTTTGGGTTATAATGATACTAATGATGCAATAAAGGAAACAACTTGGAGGATAAGAAATATGGATGTAAAAACGCCCGATGATAAAAAAATATCCATAGCAGTCATAAAAAGATTGCCCAGATATTACAGATACTTAGGCGATTTGCTTGAAAACGGAATAACAAGGATTTCTTCAAATGATTTAAGCAAAAGAATGAACGTGACAGCTTCACAGATAAGGCAGGATTTGAACAAATTCGGTTGTTTCGGTCAGCAGGGCTACGGCTACAATGTGGAAATGCTTTATGATGAAATAAGGAAAATATTGGGACTTGACAGAGTGTATAACCTCATCATTATAGGTGGCGGCAACCTCGGTCAGGCACTTGCAAATTATTCAAACTTTCAAAAAAGAGGTTTCAATTTCATAGGTATATTCGATAAAAATCCCAAGCTTATCGGTATTTCCATAAGAGGTCTTGAAATAATGGATGTTGCAAGACTTGATGATTTTTTGAAAACTCACAGCGTTGATATTGCGGTGCTCTCCGTGCCCAAAAACAACGCACTCCAGATTTCACCCATATTGGTTGAAAACGGAGTAAAGGGAATTTGGAATTATTCTCACGTGGATTTGCACACACCCGATGATGTTATTGTGGAAAATGTGCATCTTACGGATAGCCTTATGACTCTTTCATATAAGTTAAGCAATCGCAACAGGTAAAAATCACCCCCACGCACGGCAGTGTGTGGGGATTTTTTAGATAGCTTCGTTACTCTTTTTTTTCTGCTGTTGTTTTTATCTTAAATAAGAAAAAATAATACTTGATTACAAGAAGTACGGCAATCGTTATTCTTCCGAATATGTTGTGCATTGCAAAAAAGGCAATGAGCAAGAGGATTGTTACGGGTATCAGTATACAAAGCTTTGTTTTGAGTGTCATACTTCTGTCTTTTTCAAAACTTTCGAGGTTGTTTTTATATAGTTTTGTGCTTTTAAACCAAGTGTTGAAGCGGTTACTGCCTTTTGCGAAGCAGAATGAGGCAATAAGCAGAAATGGGGTGGTTGGCAGTATCGGGAGAACAACTCCTATTGCACCTACTGCTATGCAAATAAATCCCAGTGCTATAAATATGTATTTCATATTATACCTCCTCACAAACTTTACCGTCCGCTATTTTATAAATATTGTCGGCTATACTCAAAGTGGATTGCCTATGTGAAACAAGCACTATTGTTTTGTCTTTTGACTCGTAAAGCGACTTCAAAATTATGCCCTCGTTAAGGGAATCGAGGTTGCTTGTCGGCTCATCGAGAAGCATTATGTTTGCGTCGGATAAAAATGCTCTTGCAAGACCTATTCTCTGTTTTTCACCGCCCGAAAGTCTGTCGCCCAGTTCACCTATGGGCGTATCGTAGCCGAGAGGAAGTTCGGCTATAAAATCGTGGATTGATGCCTTTTTTGCGGCGGCAATTACTTCATCGGCTGTTGCACTTTGTTTGGCAATTTTTATGTTGTTGCCTATTGTATCGTTAAACAAATGCGTGTCCTGCGTGCAGTAGCTTTCGTTTTCCCTCAATGATACTGTGTTTATGTTTTTGATTTCCTCGTTACCGATTATAATTTTTCCGCCGGACTTATCCCAAAATCTCATAACAAGTTTTAAAAGTGTTGATTTTCCGCAACCGCTTTTGCCCAAAATTCCCGTTATTTTGCTTTTTTCAAATGTCAAAGAAACATCGTTTAAAATAGGTTTATTGTTGTAGCCGAATTTTACATTTTCGCAGATAACATTTTCGGCATATACATTCTTGCCGTCTGTTTTATCTTCGGTTTGAGGTTTTTCCTCCAAAAGCGAAAGCACACGTTCTCCGCTTGCAAGTGTTTGTGCAAGGTTGTTTGAAAGGTTGCTTAGTGCTATAA
>CAZUXS010000007.1:0-35001 GCA_964624605.1 uncultured Lachnospiraceae bacterium
CTATATTTTTGGGGCTACCCGGCTCACTTCTGAACCTTATGAGTGTGAAAGCACTACCAACGCTGAAGGCTGCCGCAATATTACTGCCTACCATATAGATTATTATTGCCGCCACAATGGGAACAATAACGAGTGTGTAGCAAAAACTCTGATTGTAATTTTCCTTTTCGGCCGTTGCTATATAAGTCAGGGCTATCATAAGTCCCAAGCCGAATGAAACAAGCAATGTTGCGAGTGCATTCGGGAATGAAATGTTTACCGTGTTAATTGTGTTTAAAAAATCAAGCATATTTACCCTCCGTTACAAAACTTCTATCCTTAGTTCTGTTTAATTCATATACATTTTTGTTACCGTTTTTATTATCATTTTTCGCAAATGCAACCGAACGTTTCTCCACCACGTCGCTTGCAAGCGGTATCAATGGCAATCTAATCTCATTTTCACGCTGTGGCACACAGCTCTGCAAATAAGTTTTAAACTCCGTACCGTATTTTGAAAAGCTCTGTTTTTTGATATTGTACTCTCTCAAAATCTGAATAAGCCAAAGCGGCATTCTGTTTGTGTACTTTACCTCCATTATCATATAGTTATCCGGCATAAGGAGATTTCCGAAAACGCCGTTTTCAAGTCCCACATCTTCACGCCTTGTAACTATTTCTTTATCAAAGGTTATTCTCAAATCGGGATTATCCGCACCGAAGAATGCTCTTCTCTTATATGCTATGTAAACCATTGGCAAAGCATCGTAAATATCGAAAGCATATTTCAATTCTTTGAGAACCTGCATATTCATATATTCTTGTTTCTCGGGCATTTCATGAGAAGCGGTGAAATCATAAGCCTCTGAAAGCTTAAGTCTTGACCTTCTCTTGTTTACAACGCCGTTAAACTTCTTTTTAAGTTCCAAGAAAACCTTTGTGTCCATCCCCGGTACGCCGTAGGCACGAAGTCTTATTTTTTCCTTATACTTAGGCTTTTGAAGTGATGTTCTGATAAGAGAACTGTCAGCCGTATCGTAATATATATTTGCTATCTGGTAAAACTTACCGTCTTTGCTGTAATCGTCACAAACCATCTTATCACCGAATTCTTCAACAATTCTTTTGTATAAGTTTTCAGTAACGACATATTTTTCTTCAACTCTGTTAAATGTTTCTATAGCCATTGTCCTTACCTCCTTGTTGCATTTGCAAACTTTATTTTGTCTTTGTTTTTCTTTGTTTGCTTTGATGATGTAAGTATACAATCGATATATTAATATAAAAATAAACAAAGATTAGAAAAAGATTAAAAAACCGGAAATTTTTGTATAATAAAAAAATGAGCAGATGAAACACGTCCATCTGCCCACTTTAAAAATTATTCTTTTTCTTCCTCAACAACCGCTAAACCGGTAGTTTCCACAACAGCCTCGGGAGTACTGTTTGTCCTATCCTCGCTTGAATTTTCGGCTGCCTTTCTTGCAAGCGCCAAAATTGCTGTTGTTTGGCTCGCATCTGTTGTGAAGCTGTTTTCAACCGTCTTTTCGGCTGTCAGCCATGCATAATCACTGCGGTGATTTGTGCAAGTTACGGTCGGATAAACTCTGTTTCCGCTCTCATCCTCAATTGCCCAAAGCGGGATAGCAGTTGAGTCGGCATACATTGCCCTCGGCAGATACATACTTGCATTTCCGTTTGCACCATCTGCTGTTGTTATATCATCCGTTTTCAAATCATCGGATTTGAAATTGATATCGGTAGCACTGTAGGTAGTCTTGCTCAAATCATAATTTGTGCCTGCCCAATCTTCCTCGGAAACGGTATAATTGCCACGCTTTGTTATCTGCAAAAGTTTGTTTCCACTGTGAACCTTTGTTTTGCCATCCTCACCGATAACATTATTTGCATACAAATCGGTATAAACCGCCCCGCTTGCACTGTCATTTATGAGCTTAAACACAAACGCCTGCTTGCTGTCGAATGGATAGTCACTTTCATCCTCATCCACGGGAACATCCTTTTCAAGGTTCAAATAAAGCCATCTGACATCGGTTACAACCTCATTTGTAGCAGAATCCACCTTTGTGATTGCACTTTGCAAAATGGAATTGCTTTCTTCACCCTGCTTAAGAAAATACAGCCTTGAAATATTTTCCATTCTCTCGGGTGCATCGTCACCAACCTTTTCAATTTCAAAAGTCACCTGCACCTTATCGTCTATTTCAAGAACCTTTGTCGTTGTTGGTGTTATTTTAAAGCCATCACCATCTTCATTTTGCTCTATTCTAACCTCACCTAAACCATCCACACTAATGCTGTCCTCAACAAGCTCATACCCCGACGGTATATCATTTTTAATGTATTGCACACTATAATTCTTCACTTTTTCATCCCGTACCGTAAAATCAACCGTATATTTTATTTTTTCATCCTCGATTGTCTCGGCTGTGGATGTGTTATATGCAGCATTTGCCGGATAACCCGAATTATACCCATCATTTTTAAAGTCATCACCTGTTGTCAAGCTGTCACCGTTTATATAAGAATAGGTAAAATCAGCCGTGTTTTTGATTGTTTTTTCAACATCCTTATAATCGCCGTCCACGGTAACCTCATATTGCACATAATATTCGTATTGTGAGTTCACGGGGTTGATTATCCACTTTATATTCGTTTTACCGTCCGAATCCTTGTCAATCTTCCAACAGCTTCTTTCATTAATATTATCCTTTGCCATATCATCATCGATTGCCACATCACTGCTTTTTCCGATTTCTTGTATATCTTCGTACCCGTCACTCTCAGATGACAAATTTTTTGTTTTCATTTTCTGCTCATACATTTTAACCGAGCCATCCACAAGTGTGCAACCATCCGGCACGGTATCACTCACAATAACATTGCTTGCATTATACAAACCGTTGTTTTGCACCTTCATACGATAAATTATCTTATCACCGAAGAGAACCGCTTTTTTATCCGTAAAATTGTTACAAGGAGCATTATCAACGCTTCTGTATTCATCGGCGGTTGCAAGTGATTGCTTGTTGCTGTTTGCAATTTCAATCACATCATCGTCATTATCTATGAGTGCATATTTTTTAACGTCCACATCTGCGGCAACGGTTTTGAAAAGTGCCGTAACCCTTATATCATCCGTCAATTCGACACCTGCCTGACCCGTATCAATAAAGTTAAAGTTTATATACTTAACGGAGGTATCCTCCACACCTTGATTTGTCTGCACGGAAAATTGTCTTACCGAGCTGTTTGTTTCGATTACGGAGAACTGCTTTGTTTGCGAATCCTGCGAAACGGCAAAACTTTGATAGTTGTATTGATACTTTATATTATCCGTATCCTCCTCAATGCTCGCCTGCCCGTTATCCTTATAATCCACGGTCATCATAGGACCCCATACTCCGGTGATGCTGTTTTTCACCTCAACAATGAGCTTAACCAGCCTATAATCGGCACTTCTTCGCCATGCAACACTCGTAGTGCCGCTACTTGTTTCCAAGGTTTTACTCTTCGTCCAATATCGCACGCCGTTTTCATCCGGATAAGCAATAATTTCACCGTAATCATCCGTGTCATACGCATCCTTTATATACTCATCCCATTCTTTGCCGCTTGAACCAAATTTATCACTTGGGAATTCGTGATTGGCAATTTCGTTATCATCTATACTGTTTTCTGCAACATCACAATCTATATATGTATATTTTTTTGAGCCATGGTAATTGAAACTATCCGTTGTGTCATTTGCGACACCGGTACGCATTTCTATTCCGTATGTGCCCGTATTGATTTTGACAAGCCTTGTACGTTCAAGATATCTTCCATCCGTAAGCCTCCAGTAATAAGTCATGATATAGCTACCCTTATCCGTCACATCGAAATCCATCCGGCCGCTCCACTTTGCAAGATTATCTCCCGTCATTGTAATTTGCTCGCCTTCCTCAAGAACGCTGCATGTATAATCATCATCGTTCTCGTTATTACCCGTAGGCACCGTGTTAGCCCTATATACCTTAACCATTGTTTTGCCGACATTATCTTTATCAAGCTCATCTGTAAGATCGTTTATATGTCCGTTTGGATAAAAATTACCTACAGACACCTTATTTATTAAGCCTGTAAATCCGTCTGTCACACCGTATTGCTTGTCGTTTTCGGCTGTACTTCCCTCACTTGGGAAATAGCTGTACACAGCAAACACATTATCGTCGTTAAGATTACCGTTACTAAGCTCACGATTTTCATCATAATAGCTGTTGATATCTCTTTCACTTAGCTTTTGCCCTTCATAGATATCATCATTACCAAGCCTTGTCGAAAGCACCTCATTGCCGTCAACCCACAGTGGTAAGCTTTGTGTTGAAGCATACAAAACACCCACGGTATGATCAAAGCCCGGCAAATCTACGGAAGAACCGTCTCTTGTTGCAAGTGCCACCGTGTTGGATATTTTTCCACCGCTTTCGGATACCTTAACGGTAATCACATCACCTGCTTCAAGATAAGCCGTCGGAATAAGACGGAACATTCTTGAAGCCGTATAGCCCTGCATTACGGTACTGAAATCACCCGGATCGTCTTTCTTTTCGGGAGCAATATAAGGATATTTCTTAAGCTCATTATACTTACTCTTTATCTGTGAATCCACAGTTGCTGTTGTTTCTCCGTCAGCCGCTGTTGTTTCCGTGATTCCGAAAGCCTTAATAAGATCATCCTTATGGCTACCGTCGTTTTTATAAGCAGGCATCCACTCATTGACGATTTTTTTATAATCAGCCTTCAACGTATCATAAGTCGAATTTACTATAAGCGTCTTGATTTCATCCTTCAAATGGTCATCAAGCTCATCATCCGAGCAACCATATATCATTGCATAACTTTGTCTCATCACGTTATAATTATTGAGGTTATCCTGATAATTGTCATAATCCTTCTTTTTATCTCTCCAATTTTTGTAATCACTCTCCGTGCAGGTTGTTACCTTCACAAATTGCTTACCGGGAGCAAAATCATAGCATTGGAACAAATAGCCATTCTGATTCTTTGTGCTCTTTCTTCCATCATCGGCACCTATCATAAGAACCTCGGGACTATCGTAGCTTATAGAAACTTTTTTCGAGTTTTCCGTTGCCGATCTGCAATTATACTCCAGATTCAAGCTTCCTTTCTCGGTTGCATTGTATTTGTCACCCATATACGCCGAGAATTTACTTTCATCATTTTTTTTGCTATCAAGCTCCCATCCCAAATTTCCGTTTTCTGCATTGGCTTCACTTGTGAATGTAAACAATTTGGATATGTCACGCACAGTATCGTATGCGTGCGTCTTTTTGCCGTTGTCATCGGTTATACCCTTATCCTCGACAATATCTCCCTTATCATTCATAATCTCATCATAGTGATCCAAAAATACCGTTGCGGTTGATGCCTGTGAATTTAGCTTTGCAAGCTCCGCCTTTTTCTCTGAACCGAATTCTTCCTTTGTTGCATTTGCAAATACTTTAAGCTGAGGATAATAGCCATCAGGGTAAGTCCAAACAGAACTATCCTCTCTTTGATTACCCTTTTCTTTATTTGCATTATCCATATCGACACTATCCGTCAATCCCGCAACATTTTGAATATCGGATTTTGTGGTGTATACACCATTAAGTCCGGTAAGAGTATGGCTTAATGAAACAAATTTACCGTATTTAAGTTCATTTTCCAATATATGAACATCAAAATTCTTTTTAGTTGGAACAGGAATCGTAGTTGATTCATCAGCTTCGGTAAGATTACCTTTGGAGTCCTCATAAATCATACTTCCGATATCCCTTTCACGCATACCGGTTGTTTGTTTGTCATAATAACAGTTTGTCATTATGTCCCCGGTGCCAACTCCGTCAAAATCGGCAGGTCTGTACATTCCCAAAAATCCGCCTATACGGTTTGTATTATTTTTATCTGTAGATACATCGGTGTCTATACCGCCAACCTCACCGGCGGCATAGCAATTTATGAATCTATGTTTTACAGTTATAGTTTTTAATCCTTTGGCAGTGTTATCTTCATCTATATAAACATTACACCTACCTCTAAACAAACCTACAAATCCACCTAAATATTTTCCAGAATATTCCATACCCACAGATGAAGTGGTGTAGCAATTATTAAATATAGCACATCCTCCACTTGATTTATAGTTAGTACTGGGAAATGCCTCAAACCTTTTCTCACAGTTCGCTCGTTGGTCATTATTAATTATGCCTATAAACCCACCAAGCTGCTGGATACCCTCTACCGTACCTGTGGAATAACAATTTTCAAAATAAGCAGTTAGCAACACAGTGTCACCTGTTTTAGGGTCAGGATAATTAAACCCTTTTACAATACCAAGTATACCACCTATGAATCCACCGATTTGACTACAGGCAAAAATCGACCCGTTTGCATAACAGTTTTTAAATATAACACCACCTCTGATACAAGATACAAACACACCTGAGTGATATGTATCAGTAGTTTTCAACTGATATACATTACTTCCGACAGTTGAACAGTTTTCATATATACTTGGAAATGTACTTGTCAATTTTTTATTGGTATATCCCTCCAAAGAACTATTACTTCCTTTGACCGCTCTCTCAAATTCCTCCATTGGCGGAACATCTGTGTGATAATACGAACTAAATCCTGTACTTTTATCATTTAAATATGTTGATTTTGCTATTTTCCTACCATCATCATCGTTGAATGATGCAAACAAGCCACTGTGACCTTTACTATCATTATCACCAACTGCATAACTATTACTTATACTACAGTTTTTAAAATAGCAATACAAATAACCTCCACTACTAGCACCTAAAACAATTGAAGCATTATCACTGCCCACGGCAACACAATCTTCCCAATCCACATTGTTGAAATACGCATATCTCACATCTAAACCAAACATACCATAGGAACGAGCTATAAAACACCTTTTAAACGTTAAATCATAAATTTCAATTCTTTGGTCACTATTACACTTACCATTACTTGAACCCAAAAAACAATAATTTTTTCCATAATAATTATATATTTTGTGACCACCGCCATTGATTTCTAAATAAACTTCAGAATTTCTAAATCCATACCATTCTTTTCCACCACCTAAATCAATATCACAAAGCAAAGTTATAGCAACCTTAGGTGCAACAGTATATTTCGAAGTAAGTTTATTATTAAATACACCAACCTCATTTACTCCGTGGTCTGTTGTGTCTAATTTTTTTGAGTCTATTTTCGTACCAGTTGTTTGTAATTTAGTGACTCTATCGCTATCTCCATAATAATATAAAATTGTATTAAGCTGATTTGCTGTACTTACATAGTATCTCCTGTACCAGCCTAATCCGGATTCTGATTCTTCCAAAGTATAATACAACCCATCTGTTGTATAATTTTCATCTCTTGTTTCTCCATCATACGCATCGGTATCTGTTCTGTCCCTCTCACCTGTTACATCGCCTATATTATCTTTTGTTATTACATTTTTTTCCGCTGAACCATCTGACACAATTCTTGCCCCCACTGCCCCTATTGCCTGCGATATGGTACTGATTTCAACATTGCTATCTATCTCACATACCTTTGACATTTGGGAAGTATCTGCCCAAAATGTTTCGGCAGGTGTGTCAGCACCCTCTTCAAACCATTTACCATTTTCATCCTTATTAAGTTCAGACTTTTTTTCAGTCCACAACTTTGAAACACTAAGTGTTCCCGCTTCCGTCTCCGTCGCTCCACCAATCCAATCAAAAACCTCCAAATCGCAATAATTAAAAATTATCACCCAAGCGAGGACGAATGAAAAAATCCTTTGAAATATTTTTTTGCCGTCCATATACATTACCTCCCGTTATTCTTTCTCCTATAAACCCACAAAAAACAATTTTTCAATTCTCTTCATTTTGCTCTATCCGGCGTGCCACATCAAAAGCAAAACATAGCTTTCAAAAGGCAACCATCAAAATAAATCCTTTTCCGCCAATCGGCAACCGCCACACTAAACATCAGCCACCGTGTCCCCGACCGCTGTTTCATCGCCATTTTTCATATTTCCTTATTTCTTCCTCTTTTACTTACCATCAACACCATGCCTTGCCCCAATTCACCACTCTGCCACTACTCATCCACCGCTAAAGCGGTCCCCCTTCCCTAACAAGGGAAGGCTGAAAAAACCACTCACCCGAGCGTGTTCCATTTTTTCCGAGCAATCACAATTCCGCTAAAATGCTCTTAAGACGGCGAAGCTCGCCATCCGGCGGAGTATGGTAGCAGCTTGCCCCAACCACACCCGAAAACGGGTGGGTGCAGGGGCAACCCGCCACCATACTCCGCTGAGCCAACGCACTTCACCTGCCCGTTAGGGGTTTGGGGCGAATCTAGTTTCAAAATTACAAAGTAATTTTGAAATCCCGTAGGGATTCGCAATTTTGCTTTGCAAAATGCGAACCACCCAACGTTTTTGGTTCTTTTTTCGTAAAAAAGAACAATCTTTCCTAGGGATTTAGGAAAACTAATCTAAAAAACGATGAACACAAAACCGACATAGTGTTCTCTCCATGTAACCTTATTTTTCAAAAACAAACTTTCCAATGCAACTCAGCACTCCTCTTGCGTCCTTATAATCATAGGCGCAAGTGGAAAGCGTAACCATCCTCCCATCCTCCTCCGGAGTCCTATAATTCATCGCATTCCCCTTTATAAAATCAAAACTCACATCATCGTAATAAAACTCGCTTTGCGGTTTAGTCAGAGTATACGCAAAAATCCCCAACCTAATCACACCATCATTTGTGATAATGTATCCATACTTCACCTTTTCAAACCAATTTTCATCACTGAAATTCGTTATATCGTGAAACATAATATCACTTCGTCTGCCCATATTGTGGGCGTAAATTATTGTATTATTTGTGTCAAAGCCCTTTGCATCAACAAACACAGACCCTGCCGCCGAATATTCACCCTTTGGCGTGTGCTTCAAATACCAATCATTATCACTGCCGCAGAGCAAGGGGTAATCAATATTGGTTGAGGGAATATATATCCAACCGACCACGTCACCGTTTATGCCCTGCAATTCCTCCAATTGCGGCATAAACCGGTTATATATATCCTCAAATTCGTTACCGCTTTCAAAATATTTAGAGGGCGAAAAGGGCGCATATTCTGCCGCCAGCTCCTCCGCCCTTTCAACCTCCGAATTTTCACTATGTATCTTGTAAAGACCGAAAACGCCTACCCCGATACATATAAAAAACATCAATATAAGTACAAAAAATGTTTTATTCATAATTTTTATTTTTCAGCTTTTTAAGCTTTCTCCCTTTGTATGCCAACACTATCAAAATCAAGCCCGCAAGACCGAAAGCCGCAAGCGAAATTTTGGTATACATCACAAGCTCACTGTGGTAACCCGTTTTAACGTCCTTTGGCACAAACGGCAACTTATTCACAATTTTATCGATTATGCCGCCACCCTTTTTGCCGTCGGTTATTTCATCAATCGGCACGGAATCATCGGGATTGCCATCCTCATCGGTAATATCCTCATCATCATCGGGTATGCCGTCACCATCTCTGTCATTGTGATATTTGTCCATATCCCCGCTTGTGTTATCATCGGGATTATCTCTCTCGCCCTTTGAACCGCCGCTTCCGCCGCCATTTTTGCCGCTACTTTCATCTGCGTCGCCATTCTCCGGTGTGTTTGGAATTTCCACAGTGCCTACGCCGTCATCGTCGGTTTCTTCCGAACTTGTGGGTTTGTCTGTGCTTGTATCCGTCCTGTTGGAGCTACCCCCGCCGGAGCCGTCATTTCTCGGTGTTCCCGTGGAAATGCTTGCGTAAAATATCCACTTGAAACTCACTTCGCCATAATAGTCCTTATCTTTACTTGAATAAGTGTTTATCATATCCTCTGTTTCATCGGTAATGTTCCAGCAAAATTCAGCGTGCAACTTCCTTGTTTCGCCCTTATCAAACGTACCACCGAGGTCAATGCCGTTGGTGTGCATATTTGGTGTGCCCACGCCGTCCACACGTCCCTCATATATAAGCTCATCATCAAGCCAAAGCTTACAGGTTGTTTCCGTCAAAAGGTCAACCTCACCACTCGTATAATTATTTTCAGCCGTCATATATATGCTGTAAACGGCATCGTCACGAGCGTTCATAAGCGTTATATCCTTTGTATATACCTCTCGGGGCATCATATCTTCAATATATATGTACAGCTCTCCATCCTGTGGGGAATTGCCCGCTTCGTCCAAAACAAGCAAGTTTTGCGGCAGACCCTTCACCGCACCATCGGGTAGCTTTGTTACTGCACAAACGCTGTTCACCATAAAAAGCAGGGATATAATCAGAGAAAAAAATACTTTTTTCATCTTCCCACCTCCGCAGCCGCACCGGACGTGATATTATCGGCAGTTATATCTTGGCTTGGTATTGCTACCGTTGTGCCGAAGCCGGAATGTGACACCGCCATCATCACGCCATTGCCGCTTGTGCTTGAATTTTTTGCGGAAAGCACACTTAAAACAGACGTTACATCTTCATCGGATTCGATTCCGCTTACGCCTCCGCCGCCTATTCCGGCACTGTTTCCGCTTCCTGTTTCTGTTCCGGTTCCGCTTGTTCCGTTTCCGTTTTCTACGGATGAGCTTCCTCCGGATGTGTTTTTGTCTGTTTCACTTTCTTCTGTTCCGCTTTCTCCGTCGGTTACTTCCTCAACGCTGCCGTCAAAACGCTGTGCCACACTTGCTATGCCCTTGTCGGTCAAACCGCCCGTGTAAACAGCCTCAGCCACAACGGTGATGATGAAACCATCCTTGAAATATACGTAATCATTCTTTGTTTTCGGAATGATTACATCGGTAAATAACGGCTCCGTGCTTTGATATGATTCAACCACCGCACAATTATCGCCGTCCATATAATAATACCAACCGTTTTCCTTTTTAAAATCGGGGTTAATATCCGTAAACTCATCATCGCTCACGGTATCGGTACTCTTATCATTTTTGCAATAACGTATCGCATTTAATATCGCAGTTTTTCTCTCTCCATCCTCGAGAGGTGTGCCCGAACTATCAGCAACTATTATCTTCATTCGCACAAAACAACTATCCTCCGTTATGTTGGCAACTCGTGGGTCTTTGAATATATCCATGCCCGGTTGCATTTTGGAGGCTTGCTCACTGCCCACCGCCGTCCAGTTAGGCTCTGTCAAAACTATATCCAAAAAATAATCGTGTATACCGAAAACATTGGTTACGGCATCTTTGTTCATCAGCCAAGCCCCCGTCAAACCACCGAGTCGGCATAACAACACAAAAAACAAAACAGCAAGGGACAGCCTTTGTACTTTGTTCAATCGTGCGATTATTTTTATCATACAAAAACCTCCTTGCCGTTATAAATTTTTTCGTACCGTTAAATATTTTTCTATTGGTCCATACTTTTATTTGTCTTGTTAACCCCTCGGTGTTCACAATATCGTGCTTCATTCCGGTTCAGCATCCTGCCACTACTCATCCACCGCTAAAGCGGTCCCCCTTCCCTAACAAGGGAAGGCTAAAAACCACTCATCCAAGTGTGTTCTTAATGTAACGAACAATTTCTTATGCTCTTAAAGCGGCGAAGCCGCTCCATTGCCTTCCCCCTTTCCTAACAAGGGAAGGCTGAAAACCACTCATCCAAGTGTGTTCTTAATGTAACAAACAATTTCCTATGCTCTTAAAGCGGCGAAGTCGCTCCATTGCCTTCCCCTACGGGGAAGGTGGGGCTGTCGCCTGCGACAGCCTCGGATGAGGCGTAATCCCAGATAGCCACCATTTTAATTTTAATCTTCCTCTATCTTTTCAATCTCTTCTGTCTCCTCAGTTTCCCGAGCTTCATCCTCTTCCACATCATCAATTGAATCACCCTCGGAAACTTCCTCTTCCTCTTCGTAATCCTCTATTTTCTCATTATCATCATCGGAATTATCATCCGTTTCATAAACGGAGCTTACCGTCACGCTGGCAATCATATTTTTTATTCTTGCCATTTGATATTGTGTTACGACCTTTTTACTGCTTGTCACAGCCGCCCTGCTTGCCGTGCTGCCGACGCTCTGTGCGGCATCCTCTGCCACTTTCTCGTTGCTTTCCGCAGTTGTTGGGCGTTTCACGTCATTGCTTGTCAATTTGTTTATATTCCAGTTTTCGTCTACGGCACCGCCAACGGTTTGTATGGAATCAGCAATCACGACCACCTTAAGCTTAGCGCCCTTATCGAGGTAATCCGAATTATATTTCACTTTATCAACGGAAACGGACTCCAAAAGCAGAGGTGTTTCCTCTCCGACATCAAGCACACCCACAACGCCGTCATCGTTTTTACCTATATAATAGAAATAACCGCCGTCATAATACCAGTTTTTGCTCCAATCATCCGTAAGATTGAATGTGACATCTCCCATTGTGAATGAGTTTCCGCTCACACTTGCGGGGAAAGCATCCCCAAAAACCGCCAACTGTGTTTGAATGCCGTCCTCCTGATTCACATAGAACTTCGGGAATATACACACTCTCACAAAAACGGGGATTGAATTTGCCCCGCTCGGATTTTGTATTTGAACTTTCTTTTTAGCCACAAAATCATTGTCTTTTGTCTCAAAAGGCACGTTGTTTGTTGTGTCTTCAATCGTACTGCCGTTTTCAATTATGCCTATGCTTGCACTTGCCGGAGCGAAGCTGTTTTCAACTTGTTTGCTTGAACGACCTGCCGCAAAGGCAATTATGGCAACAGCTACACATATTGTGATTGAAAGCAAAATTATCTTTTTTGTTCTTTTGTTCAAGCCGACCCCCTCCTCCGTTGCATAGCTTGCATTAAACAACAGAAAAGCTCACTGCATTTTCCGCTGTTTAACAAAAGTTATTGCCTAAAGGCAAGGGAGATAATGAAATCATTACCTCCCATACCGTTAGAATAAAGAATGGTGGGGTTTTATAAATTGTTGGTTACATTGTTTATCGTGTTATTAATCTTCATATCCACTGTCATCTAAGTCTTCAACAGCGGATTCATCCTGTCCACCGTTATTTGGCCCACTGCTGACTTCGGCTGAATTTGTTTCGTTCTTCTTTTCACTTGTAGTTCCCGTAACAGCTTCACCGCTAGGTGTTGTCTTACGAGCATTTGTTACAGCAGAATCTGTCTCATGTGTTCTGTAACCCTTTAACATATCAGCTAAATTATCACTACAAACAGCGTTGTTATCCGCTATTGTACTGTAAGCACACTTAGATTTTGATGTAGTCGCTATATTTGTAGGATGTGATTTTGTATTTTCAGCTGTCAAATTCGTAATTATAGTTTCGTAAGAGAATTTAGGAGTTGTAGCTGTTGTAGCCGTATCAGCATCTTCGTCCGCAGCTGCAGCCGTTGCCTCCGGTGCCCAAGTCTCAAATGCCTCTTTAACAGCCTGTGTACTTTCTGAAACAACAGTAAGGTCATACGTTGCGTTTATAATATCATTTGGGGCATTCTCTTTAAATCTTACAGCTTTGAGCAAAGCTGATGTTGACTGACCTGATGCAAGTACACCTCTGTAATAATACCAACCATCACAGAAATACCAATCACTTTCACTGCTTGCTCCCTTTGTATTAAACTCAAGCTCAATATACTTACTAATCTCTGTACTATCATTCGGTACAACAACCTCTTCAGCTTCATATATACCACATTCGAGTTCAACACTTAAAGTATGTTCAATATCTGTTTCCGCATTTGCTGAACCGTCAGAAGGACTTTGTGTATCCGTGATTGTAGGAACAATGCTCAACTCATAACAGATTTTCTTATCATTTCCGTCACTACCCTCAACATCTTTCGTTACTTCTCCCGTATCATAGTAACCTATAAAATCATAATTATTACCATGTTCAACAACATGAGTATCTGAATCCTTGCTATTTGCAAGTGATTTTTTAACATAAATCACCGCACCGCTTGGCACTGAAGCATCCGGAAATACATCTGATATAGGCAGATACTGTTGGTCTTTATTAGCTTCATCAGCATTCCAATTTGTAACTGTCTTTTCGATAGCTTCTGCATCCACTTTCACATAAGTTTTTTTACTATCCGGAACAGAATCACTTAAAAGAACAGGTGTATCACTTTTCTTTTTATAGTATGTCAAAACTTCATCAAGTCTTACTCTTGTATACGCATCAACAGTACCCGTATTTGTAACCTGAACTACCTTATCGGTGGTAACACCCGGCTGCCAGTTTGTAGGCGGTGTGAAGTTTTCAACTACTACCGTCTTAAGGTTGCCCGATGTTTTGAACGTATTGGTTACGCTGTCCTTGCTTGTGTACCACGCAAATGTCAAACCGCCGATTATGAGTGCGGCTGTGGCAAGCGTAGAAATAAGCATAATTTTCTTTTTACGTTTTTTTGCCTCATTCTTTTTCATTAAAAATCCTCCTTTTTATTTAATCGTCCTTTAGCACATCACCGCAGTTCCCCACCACGGCATCAATCGTGCCGATACGAACGTTTACATACAAATTTACATTAGCCCTCCGCAGGTGCAGCCTCCGTTTTTGCCTCCTCCGCCTCGAGTGCGGCAACCTCCGCAGAAACTTCCATAAGCTTCTTAAGGAGCGTAAAGAAAACGGAAAACAGGATAACAAACACAATAACCATTATGTAATTTACCTGCACAAACTTTACAACATAGCCCAAAAAAGGTATATGCATTTTCACTATACCTATCATTCTGCTTTCATCAATAATAAACGGGTCATCCGCATCGTTGGCATCTCCCCTTGTTCTGAAACAGGTCACACCCGTGCCTTGATAATCCTCAATCTTTTCAACCACTCTATGAGTAAGATAGGAATCATCGGTTGAACCGGGGTTGAAAGTGACAGGGTCGCCCACATTTATATCCTGTGCCGGCGTAACTTTCACAAAAATCAAATCCCCAACGTTGTATGTAGGCTCCATAGAGCCCGTCAAAACGTCATAGTACCTGAAACCGAATATAGACTTACCCGGTGCTTTTGACGAGGCGAACATCACCGCACCCACCAAAATAGCCACAAGCAGAATATAAAATAAAATATCCGATACCACTTCCACCGCCTTTTGCGAAGCTGTCATTTCGACATCTTCCAATATTTCGGTACTGCTTTCATTGCTCATTTAAAAGCACCTCCCACCATTTTCAAGCATAGCATAGCCCCTCTAAAAAAGCACAGCTCAGCCTCTCCTTTGTTAATTTTTTATCATTTCTTTAGCTGTATTTCTTATCCATATTTTACATCAACTTATCACACTTGTCAAGAGTTTTTATTATTTTTTGATTATAATTTTAGTTATATTTTTACTTTATTTGTAATTTATGCCGACAAATCAAAGCTTTTTAGGGTTTTAAACTATTTTTTCGTCATTTATTCCATTGAATTCATATCTGATTAGTGTTACAATTATTGTGATTTTATGTACTACTTATATACGAAAAGGAATGATACTATGAAAATTTCAACTAAAGGAAGATATGCTGTGCGTTTTATGCTTGACCTTGCCGTGGCTTCGGAGGGTGAATATATTCCCCTCAAAACAATAGCCGCAAGACAGGATATTTCGGTTAAATATTTGGAGCAAATCGTAAATGCACTCAATAAGGCGGGGCTTGTGCGCAGTGTGAGAGGCACGCAGGGTGGCTACAGAATGACGATTGACCCAAAGGATTGCACGGTTGGAATGATACTTAGGCTCACAGAGGGTAGCCTTTCCTGTGTTTCCTGCTTGGAATACGAGCCAAACGAGTGCCCCAGAGCCGAAAATTGCTTGACTCTCCCTCTTTGGCAAAAAATCAACGAAGCAATAAATTCCGTTGTGGATAACGTGACTATCGCAGATTTGTTAAATAACAAAAAATTATAACAGATATCCGACGAATAACAAAAAATAAGGTTACCTGTCCCAAAATACGGTATTTTGTAAACTTTTCAATTTCCGTGAATATACTGTAAGATAAATTGCGGAGGTTGCCGTATGCTTTTGTTGCTGTTAAAATATGCCTGTTTCTTCTCCTACGTGGAGGGTAATTCTTTCCCCGAACCCCTCTCCCCCGAAGAGGAAAAATTATATATTTCAAAGCTTAAACAAGGCAGTGAAGAGGCAAGAAATAAGCTGATTGAATGTAATCTGCGGCTTGTCGCTCACATTGTGAAAAAATATACCAACTATCAAAAGGATAGCGAGGACCTTATTTCAATCGGCACTATAGGTTTGATAAAAGCCGTCAATACGTTTAAATGCGATAAAAATATTAAACTGGGGACGTATGCGGCACGGTGTATTGAAAATGAAATCCTTATGTTCATAAGAAGCAGCAAAAAAACAAAGGGTGATGTGAGCTTGCAGGATACCGTCGGGATTGACAAGGACGGGAATGAGGTTGCTTTGCAGGATAAAATCGCCGATGGAGCAATGAGCATAGAGGACAGTGTCAGCCTTAAAATGCAAATTTGTACGCTTTACAAAAAAATGCAAAGTGAGTTGACAGACAGAGAGAGAAGCATAATAGAAATGAGATATGCCCTCAATTCGGGCAAGGAATTGACTCAACGTGAAATTGCAAAAAAACTCGGCATAAGCCGCAGTTATGTTTCAAGAATTGAGAAAAAAGCTCTTGAAAAACTCAATTTGGTTATGGAATGACATACCAAACAAAAATATCGATAAACAGTAACAGGCTTGGCACAGCACCTTTTATCGCTGCACTAAGCCTGATTTTATTTTGTATATAAAAAGAATTTATTATTTATCTTCCGTATAATAATCAAATACTATCGGGTTCATATCACTCACGGAGTCCCACAAGAACAGCTTTGTATATGCCCCCTCAGGGAATTTCAAATTCGGGAAATCGGGTTCGGTCAATTTCACTGTGAACGTGTATTTAAGCTTTTCATTGCCATCAATGTTCTTTGCACCGTCTGCCACAGTTTTAATAAGATTTCCGTCTTTGTCATATATTGCCAAAATAGGAGTTATCGTTTTGGGCTTTTGAGAATTATTCACTATTTCTATAGTCTTGTGGAATATACTGCCTTTGCTGCTTTCTTCTTTTTCACAAACAGTGATATCGGCAGCGGAATCCGGAATATTATCGGTTTTTGCGTAATTATAAGCATAGTCATACACATATATATCATAGTCATCCTCAAACTTGCTTACATCTATTGTTGCCGTGTAAACACCGTCAACCAACTCAAATTCGGCTTCACTTTGGATTTCATCACCGTCGGTTGCCTCTGCATAGAGTAAACCGTAATTATCACTTGCCGTAACGGTTGCCTTTTTGTTTTCCTCATCGTAGGAAACGGATTGCAATTTCGGAACCGTGTTATCCAAATAAACATCAAAAGTTTTGGTATCTACGGTGTTTCCGCTTTTGTCGGAATTCAAAACGCCTTCGATTGTTACGCTGTATTCGCCCTCTTCTTCATCCTCAAAAGCATCCGTTAAATTAAATTCTTTCATTACATACTTTGCTACACTATCATAGGAATTTTTATATATGGCATTTTCATTGCTGTTTTTTACGATAACCGAAGTTGATTGTGTACCTCTGAGTGAATATGCACCCACGGAAGTATTATAACCGGCACTTAAATATTTGTTTTGTTCTGTATTTTCGGAAATTACAAATCTGTCCGTTTCCTCCGATGTTTCGGTTTGTTCATATTCCTCATCTTTAGCATATCCGATATAAGATGTTTCATATAAATCATCATCGTCATTGAAAACGGGTGCTTTAAAATAATCACCTATAAAGCTTGTGAAAGGCACTGAAATTGTTTGAACATTGTTGCCCTCAAATTTTATAAAGCCATCAAGGAAAAATCCGTTTTCAAATATTTCATCAAGCTTATTTCTTGTTGAACTGCTTATAAATACCGTTACGGGGAAATTAACCTCTCCGTTTGCGGGAACTGTTATGCTTTCACCCATTTCAAAGCCTGCATTCACCTTAACGGAAGCATAACCTATATATCCGTCATCATCCACGTAATCTCTTATTGCAATTCCGCTTATGTTGTTGTAGGTAACAGCCTCATCCGAAAGATTTTTGAGTGAAAGCGTAAAGGATACCTTATTGTCCTCCGTTGCACCACAGTAAACCATACCCTTGCCGCTCTCCGCATTTGTAAGCACAACATTGGATTTTGACAAGTTTGAAAGGTTTATGTAGCCTGCACCCTGTACCCTTGGAGAATAAGGTGCACTTGCTTTTTGATTTGGATTATATATAATATCCGCCGTGTTTTGCATCATATTGATGCAAAGCGTTGTAAAATCGGCTGTCTCGGAATCCAAATCGGGATATTTCTTTTTAAGATATGACTTTACAAGTGCATAAGAACCCGCAGCCATGGGTGATGACATTGACGTACCGTCCCAAGCGGCATACCCATCATCCGGAAGACTTGAAAGCACCTTTGTTCCTTTTGCCGATAACTGCACACCGCCGTCAAGATATTCATTAATGGCATAGCTTGATGATGAAGCCATCTGCTGCGGATAATTTACATCCTCAATTTTATTCGTAGTTTGAATATACTTTGAGTTTACAAGAGTTTCGTAGTCGTTAGCATCCATAATAGCCGAAGGAAAATCGTTCATATATTGTAACCTGCTATCTAAAGAGCTGACATATATCATACCTATGCCACCGTTTTTGAGTATTTCATTCCTCTTAAAGGTACTTAATATATATCCTTTTTTGACAACAACAATCTTGCCCTCAACATCAATATCCGCAAAGTCATCTTCCAAACCGTAGCCGGCAACAACAATTTCATATTGCTTATCTTTAAATGCACTTGTAAAATCACTGCTGCCACCGTTTGCATAATTCAAACTGCCACATTTATTGCCGTTGGCATCATACAAATTCATAACATTGTAAGTACCGACTACATTTGTGCCAAAGGCATTACCCACAACCGCAACATCCTTTGAACCTGCGGGATTTCCTCCTGAATCATAAGACACTTCACTTGTATAGGCTCTGTTTGGGTTATAATCATCTTCAAGTCCCAAACCACTGTTACCCGCAGAACAGAATAACTCGGTAGGTGATGCAGCAAGATTTTGCAGAACCACCAACAGAGGTTCGTCCTCATTGCAGTTTTCATAACACCCGCCAATACTCAAGTTTATAACATCAACGTCCATCTTAACGGCATCATTAATTCCCGCCATTATAGCCGCATCAATAATTTCACCCTCGTCATCCGTACA
Organism: uncultured Lachnospiraceae bacterium; assembly: GCA_964624605.1. Lineage (GTDB taxonomy): Bacteria > Bacillota > Clostridia > Lachnospirales > CAG-274 > CAZUXS01. The sequence continues at coordinate 19,360 of CAZUXS010000007.1, forward strand.
CTTCATCAACACAAGCTGTGCATTTGGTGCCATACCCCTCAACTTATCGGAGTTACCTGCCGCAATACCCGAAACGTGTGTACCATGAATTTCTTCTCCCGAATAAACATCCGTTTTGTTGTTTACATAATCGTAAGCATAGGGTATCTTCTCATTTTTGTAAACCTTGTTCACAGTAAGATTTGGTATTGAAAGTTCCGAAACGTAATCTTGCAAATTCTTTTTCGTTATCTTAATTTTTGAATCATCGGTAAGGCTAAAAGCTTCGTGGTTTACGTCAAATTCGGTATCAACTATAGCAATGACCATACCCTCACCGTCACCGCTGTTAGGCTCCAATTCATTCATTGCTTCTCTCATTTCATCGGCATTTACACCGTCGCCCAAATCGTTACTAACCTCTTTTTCGGCTGTACTTGTTTCCGGTGTACCGACAGAATAAGACTTTGATTCATACACAGCTTTAACATTAGGCATATTTTTGATTACGGCTATTTCATCGTCCGTAGCCTCAACAGCCATACCGTTAAAAACTTGGTCGTATTGATAAACTATATCGCTGTCGGTTTTGTTTTTTACAGCCGTTTTAAAAGCCCTTTGTTCACTTTGTATCTTATATTCCCTTGTCTGTGCCGTATCCGCATCGTATGCGGTAAGTTTTTCATCGTCCCCCGTTTCATACACGGGTGATTCGGAAAGCTGCACTATGTACATTTTTTTCTCGGTGCTGTCGGCTTTTACAACTGTGGTGAAACAAACCGTTGATATTGTCATTACAGCCGAAAGCATTGTTGCAATAAATTTTTTCATAACCTAACCTCCTCACATAAACAAAAAACACACTACCATATTTCGCTTCTTCATTAATTGGCGATATTTTTTCGCAATAAAATCACTAATCAAACAAAAACTTCTCTTAATTATATCACATTATTGCACTTAATGCAAATAAAATAATATACAAAATGTGCATTTTTATCATTTTGGTTCAATAAACCACCCGATTTATGCTGCAATTCACCAACGTTAACTCTCTATTAATTTTCTCTGTTCGTAATTTAAGCACTTGAAAGTTTTCTTGTTTATGATATAATTAATATAAGTCAATATAATTTGGTCCGATTTGATAATCGGATATACTGCAATTGTAATCGATATGTTCTTTTATAAAACAAGAAAGGTAGCAATATTATGAATAAATTTATGGATGAAGCAATTGCCGAAGCTTTAACCGGCATACATAACGGTGACGGCGGTCCCTTTGGATGTGTAATTGTCAAGGATAACAAAATTATAGGTAAAGGGCATAACCACGTTGTGGCGCATAATGACCCCACCGCACACGGCGAAATTGTTGCAATAAGGGATGCTTGCAAAAACATTGGCAATTTTTCACTTGAGGGATGTGAGCTTTACACCACCGCCGAGCCTTGCCCCATGTGCCTTGCAGCTATACTTTGGGCGAGAATTGACAAAATATACTATGGTTGCCGTGTTGCAGATACAGCCGAAATAGGTTTTGACGATAGTGAATTTTATGATGCACTCAGCGGTAAAAAACAGCTGTACACAATGGAGGAAACAGACAGAGAAGATTGTTTGAAAGTGTTTAATAAATACAGCAAAATTAAAAACAAACAAATGTATTAAATAAAAATAACTTTAATTACAACCTAAGAAATTGTTGCAATAGTTTTTTTCATACCCCAAATTTTCTTTTAAGTAATTTTATACGAAAAAACAGCAAACCGAAGTCTGCTGTTTTTTTCTGTTTTCTGTCAATATCTTTAACCACCTATGTGATTAATCATGCTTGCCGAATAAGCCGCACCAAAACCGTTATCGATATTCACAACACTTACACCGCTTGCACAGGAATTAAGCATTGATAAAAGTGCCGATAAACCGCCGAAACTTGCACCGTAGCCTACACTTGTGGGCACTGCAATAACGGGACAATCTGCCAAACCACCCACAACGCTTGCAAGTGCGCCTTCCATACCCGCTATTGCTATTATAACCTTTGCACGCATAATGCTTTCGGAATGAGCCAAAAGCCTGTGAATACCCGCAACGCCGACATCATACAGCCTTTCTACCCTATTGCCCAAAAACTCAGCTGTTAAAGCCGCCTCCTCGGCAACTGGCATATCACTTGTGCCACCCGTTACAATGAGTATAGTTCCATCGGTATCGGGCTTTGGTTTTTCCCCGATAATTCCTATGCTGCCGATTTCATAATATTTTAAGTCCTCAGCCTTGCCTATAAGCTCTGCCTTTTCCGCACTAAGCCTTGTTATAAGCACATTTTTCTGCCCGTTATTTATTAATGACCTTGAAATTTCAATAATTTGCTCCGAAGTTTTGCCCGCACCGTAAATAACTTCGCCCGTTCCCTGTCTTAAGCCTCTGTGGCAATCAACCTTTGCAAAGCCAAGCTCTTCAAATGGCTTTATTTTTAATTTAAGCGTTGCCTCCTCCGGTGTTATTTTACCCTCTGCAACCATATCAAGCAAGGTCTTTATTTCAATCTGTGTCATAGTCGTCACCTCACTAAAGCTTTTTAGCAATTTCATTCACACTGTTTGTTTCTTTACCGAACTCATACGGTAATTATAGCACATTTCCCCCGTTTTATCAATATCACTGCTTTGCAACAAAAGCTCCATTAATTTTTATAACTTAAAATTACACATAAAAAACGGTTGTATACATATAAAACCACACGTATACAACCATCACATCACCTGTATTGATTTGTCAACTTACCGCTTCAAACACCGAGCAGCCGCATCTGCCGTTTTTCTTTGTTTTATAAAGTGCAATATCGGCTTGTTCAAATATATCATCATTGTAGCCTTTCTCCGAAAAAGCAACACCGACGCTTATAGAAAGCAATGGTAAACCATCGGTATGTATTTGCAGAGTATCATTCACCCTATCAACCATTGCCAAAATATCAACCTTGTTATCGTATGTCATGCCCGGCATAATCACCACAAACTCATCACCTGCATATCTTATAACATAGTCCTCATTGCGGAATGTACCTTTCAGCACGTTGGCAACTCTTTGAAGTGCCCTATCGCCTGTTTGATGCCCGTAATCATCGTTTACACTCTTGAATTTATCCACATCCATCATAAGCAATGCAAGCGGTTTATCGGATTTTTTCAAATCTATGCACATTTCGTGGAAAGTACCCCTGTTAAGAAGTCCCGTCAAATCATCGTGAGATGCCTCATGGCGTACACTTTTAATTTGGGTATAAGCCTCCGAAATCTGCTTTTTACTCTTGAGCATAGATATATAGTGGAAAGTAAGTATACCGATAATCACAACAAACACAGCCACTATGCATATAATGACCTCAACAATGTGTATCCTTATGAATTCCGAAACGCTGAAATCCCTACTCTTCTGTGAATTACGTATCAGAGAATTCGATATGATTGAATCATCGCATATCACTATACCCTTATTGAGTATAGATAAAAGCTCCTTATCACTTCTCTTCACGGCAAAGCCTATATCTATAAATTCATGCAAATCCAGCTTTTGTATCAGCTTTCGGTTATTTATTTCGTCATATTCATCCACCTTTGCCGTTTCAATAACCGTGAAATCGGCTGTACCTGCCGCAACAGCTTCAAGACAAGCCTTTATGCTGTCACATTCAACAATCCTCGCATCGGGATAATAAATTTTGTAGTAGCTTTCCTGAAACGGGTCAATATACGTGATTGCAAGCTTTTTTACAGCCTTATCCTCGTTATAACCGCTTCCGCTGAAAAGCACCATTGTGGAATTTGTGACAGCGGTGGAAACCATGGTTTCACCCTTTTCAATGCTGTTAAAATCTCCGTATACGGGAAAGGCAACATCAATTTCATCGTCATACAATGCTTGACGAAGCTCATCGTAGGTATCAAATGCCACAGCATTATATTCCATCTGATAATTTTCCTTTATGTTATCCATCAGATCAACAAGCAAGCCCTCAGCCTCATTTGTCTCGTGATTTAAACCCGAATAAGGCATATAATCATCCAGATACCCTACATTAACCGTATTTTTTTCGGCAAGCCACGCTTTCTCATTTTCCGTTAAACTTGCATGCACAACAGGCGTACGAGCGATATACTTCGCCTTAAGGTTATCGTTATAGAACGGATTAAGAGTATGTATTTTTCTCATCGCCTTATTAAGTTGTTCGAGCAAATCATGACGTGATTTTGTAACACCGAAATAATAAGGCTCTTTACCTATGAGCACAAGTGACATCACATCGAGCTTTGAATATATCTCGGAAGCCACAACCGCATCCACAACGCCCGCATCCAAATCCTCAAAACGCTTGTTCATATCGGTATATTCCTTGTAGTTGCAATCGATATGGTTTCTCTTTGCCCAATTTTTTGTAAGCTCCAATGAATCTCCGTCGGCAGCAAGAGCTATGGTAATGCCGTTGAAACTTGACATATCATCGCCGTTTATGCGGCTTTGATCGTTCTTTGCATAGAGATAAAAGTTCTTTTCGCCCTGTTCTTCGTTTGAAAATTCAATGTATTTTGCCAGTTCGTCCGTATATGACACATTTGCCATCAAATCCACTTCACCATTCACAAGCCTTTGCAAGGATTCATCGTAGCTACCATACACATATTCATACTTCCATCCCGTGTAATATGAAATATTCTGCAAATATTCATATCCGTATCCGTACTTTCTTTCCCCTTTTTCACCCTCCTGAAAATGCTCCGTCACCACATAGGCAACACGCACAACATTTTCCTTTTTATCCTCCTCATGATCTGCCGCAAGCGCCGATATCACCACAGTGAACATTCCCGTAAGCACAATTGCGGCAAGAAAAACATAAACAATAAATTTACTTACGCATTTCTTTGATCTGTCGTAATTCATTTGTCTTGTCCCTTCCTTATAATAATATAAAACTTGACAAATATCGTATACTATCACACAGTATCCCGAGCGAGCATACTTTTATTGTATTATATCATATCTTTAATATACTTTTCAACCCATTTTATCATTTATTTATTTTTTTCGCTTTATTTTATAAAATTCTATATAATTATTCCATTATAATATTCATTTCATTTTAAAACAGTTGCAAAAAAAACAAAGCTGTGATATAATATCTTTATGGTTCGGCTGTGGAGATTTCAGCCGCTTATTTATAATCATGATGAAAATTGTCATAGGAGGTTTTATTATGGAAATATTTACAACCACCATACAGAATACAGATACACCGGAAATACAGTCAATAATACGTAAATTGGATACCGATGAAGATATACTGATGACGGCAGGTTCACTTGCCGATGACACTCCGATTGATGTGCAATATATAAAGCCAATCAATCAGATTATAACTGTCGGCACACTCTCACCCGAGTTTGTGGAAAACATAAAGCAAAAGCACGGCACAAATGTTTCTTTGGATATAACAAATTTCACCGTTACTCTTGAAAACGGTACTTATGGCATAGATGCCGATATCGAAGTGGACAAGCTCCCCGAGATTGAAGAAGAACCCGTTGATAACGGCAAAAAGCTTCCTCTTCCAATTTTGATTGTGGTAGGCATTTTAACAGGCTTACTCACAATTGTGCTTGTGGTGTTAAAGCTTATTTACGGCAAAAAGAAATAATACATAACAAAAAAGGTGATGCACCGTTAAGGCTTGCACCACCTTTTCAATATCCGTTGTTTTTCAATTCACTCACTATTTCAACATATTTTGAAAGCACGTCAAACCCTCTGTAATCCTCACGCTTAAGGTCTATCATATCACCGTGTGATATGCCGTGCATTCTTTTATTTTTGATTATCCCCTTAAAATTACCCCACTTTGTTGATTCCGTCGGCACAAGTCCGTCATTTTCCCTTGTGCCTGCAATGCACCCTATAATATAGGGCACAAAAAGAATATTGTCGCTGAAAGCATTTTTCATAACACTTCCGTAGCTTTGATAATACACCTTGGGGCTATCCGGCGTTTTTTGATTGAAAATTTCGGCTTCCTTTTCCGTGAGAGAATATACGGCAGATTTAAAATCCGGATTTGTGTCGCCGTATGTTCTGAACATCTTATTGAAAAAATCCGCAATTCTGTTCACCGTTTTATCGGGTATTCTTTTCAAAAGATAATCGGCAAACCTCACACCCCTATGCGGCGTACACATCGTTGTAAGACTTGCAATCTTATCTCCCATATCGTAGGTATTTATCATTGCACGGCAATCCAAACCGCCCTTTGAATGAGCAATTATATTGAGCTTCTCGGCTCTCGTTTCCTTCAAAACTTCTTCAACCCTTTTATGCAGGAGAGAAGCATTGTATTCTATGGTTGCCCACCCCTCCTGATTGCCGTAAAATATGGTTGCGCCTCTTGCTCTGAGCTCTTTCGGTATTCTTCCCCAGTAATTGAAAAATCTCGCATCCCTGAAGCCTACACCATGCACAAGCAATATCGGATACTTTGTTTGGCATACACTGTCACGTATTTCCTTTGGCATATCATTAAGCTTATAAACAAAGTAATCATATTCTTTTGAGGCTATATGTCTCAAATAAAACATAATACCTATGTTTATAACAGGCACCCATATAAACCAAAAACAAAAAAACCTTTTGAATATATTGAGCCACTTGGATGTACATATAACACGTATCATACCGTTAAAAAGTATGAACCCAATCACCACGTATGCAATCAGACCGTCAATTAAAACCATATTGACCATACCATCCAATATACTACGGAAACAGATTAAATATATGGAGATAGGTATTTGCACAAGGCTTGTATATATGCCCAAATTCAAAAGCCTTTTTCCACCGAAGAGAAAATTCAATCTGTGTGATACCGTTTTGTGGCGTTGTATGGGCATGAGATTTAATCTCAAGGCGGCATACACCATAAGAACGGTAAACGGTTTTACATAAAAATCAAAACCATTATCGGTCAGAAAGATATTCACAAGCAATATATGCGGCATAAAAATCAGAATCACGGCTGCACCGAATTTTGCCGTAAATCTCAATATATTGAAAAAATCAAGTATAATAAGCAAAGCCACCGCAATCCATACATATATCATTTGTGCTTCCCCCTGTTACTCCTCCAAGTGCATTTCAAAAAGTTTTTTGCTAAGCTGTGTTTCATAAGGCGTGTTCAGGCTGTTCACAAATTTCACATAGCCTATACCGTCACCCTCATTTTTAAGCCCGTTTTTTTCAAGCTGCCTTTTCGTTTCCCTCGCAGTGCCCGCACCACCATCGAATATCTTCACATTATCACCCATTATTCGCCTTATTATAGGCTTTACAAACGGATAATGAGTGCAGCCGAGCACAATGGAATTTACGTCCGAATCTATGTAATATGAAAGTATATTCTTAAGATACTCCTCCAGTTCGGGACTGTCCAAATTGCCCGCCTCAACATATTCCATAAGTCCGGGGCAAGGAAGAGGTATTATATTTGCCTTATCCTTATACAAAGCCGTAAGCCTGCTGAATTTTTCCTGCTTAAGAGTGAGCGGTGTTGCCATAACCACCACCTTTGGATAATTGCTATCCAATGCGGCAGGCTTTATCGCAGGTTCGATACCCACAAACGGGATATCGGGGTACTGTTTTCTGAGCAGGGCAACTGCCGCACTCGTTGCCGTATTGCAGGCAATAACAAATGCCTTTGCACCTTTTTCTTTCAAAAAATCAACACTGGCAAATGTCAACTTTCTTACCTCATCAAGAGTTTTTGTGCCGTAGGGTGCATTTTTTGAATCACCGAAATATATATAATTTTCATTCGGCATAATTTTATAAAGCTCTCTAAGCACACTTATTCCCCCAAGACCGCTGTCAAAAACAGCAATGGGACTATCATTACCTGCCATATCGGCACTCCTTTCAAAGGGACTACAGTTATAGTCCCCTATTTACAATACTTTCTTTTTTTACATACGGTTTTTGCTTTTTTATACAATCGGATAATAATTTTAATATCCTTATTTGAGGCTCCGTCTTTGCTGAACATCGCCTTTTGCATCACTTCCGTAAGCCTTTTTTTATCTTCTTCGTCAAAACCGAATTTTGCAAGTTCTTCCGAAACGGCTCTTATTCCGCCATTTACGCCTGTTTTCTTTTCCAAGGCTTTGAATATCGTTTCCGCCCTTTTGTTATTTGAAGAAAAAGCAAATTTCAACATTGTAATAAGCTTGTAAAGCAAATACAACAACAAAACAGCGGCAAAAGCCAAGGCAATCACTTTTGCCGGCACTTTCAAAGCACTGTGTGCAAAGGCTTTAACGGACGCTTTCTTTTCTTCCGTTTTTTCACTGCTGTATGCCGTTTCAAAATAGCTTTTAAAAAGTGCTTTTTTAGGCTTTTTCTCTTTTATTTGATTTTTTTCCGTATTTTCATTTTCAACATTATTGCTTTCATTCACAAGCTCTTCATATATATCACCGCAGACATCACAGGGCACCCAACCTTTTTTGTCATCATATATTTCCACCCAAGCGTAAAGATTTTCGTTTGTAACATTCACATTCTTTATTTTGGGATATATTGACCTGTCCGTCAATGTGGCTTCCGCACCGTCATCCTTGGAACTCATAACCAACTCATAGGGTATTTTATAACCGGTAACATAGCGTGCGGGTATTCCGAATGACCTGTAAATGAGTGTTGCCGCCGTAGCAAAGTGAACAAAATTACCGGTTTTTGTTTCCGTCAAAAACGTGTTCACATAATCCTTGCCGAAAGGCGTAACCTCAGTGCTGTATTCAAAATCAAAATTCGATTTAAAATAATCATTCAGCTCCGGCAACAGATTTTCTTTTGTTAAATTCTTTTCCGAAACAATTTTATCTATAACCGTCCTGTTTTCGGGGGACAGTTGCAAATATTTATCATACACAAAAGCCTTGTATCCATCGTTTGCATAGGATTTATCATATATTTCAAGCTCGTAACTTCTTGTGCCGTCAACAACATAGTCAAAATCATCATCCGACTTATATTCTATGCTGTCGCTTACACTTCCGTAACTGTCAAAAGGCTTGTTCATTTCGCCGTACAGTGTTATTTCCACCTTATCGCCCTCATCCTCGGACTCTTTCAGTTCTTGTTGTGCGGCATTTGTATATTCCGTTTCTTCGGGAATGTGTTCCCATTTATTTTCATTATACTCATACAAAGACCCTATGTATGACCTTAAAAATATGCTGTCCTTCGTAAACGGCACAAGCTTAAGACGCATTACCGTTTCATCCGTCATTTCCAAAGAGGTAAAAAACGAAAGCTGACCGCCGTTTGCATTTGCCGCCTGTTGATTATCTTTGTAGTCGGAAAACCATATAGAAGCAACATCGGTTACCGTTCTCTTCATTGTTTTTTCGAAATCTGTGGTTTGTGTTTTCGCCTTATACAAATCATTGCTTATCACATTTCCGGAAAACATAAACACAAGAGCAAATATACATACCGCAAGAGGAAGTGTCAACTCGTAACCTATGTTTGTAATCTTTATTTTTTTATTATACTTTCGTGAAAATATATTTATTTTGCCCCTGCCCTTTTTAAGCATAAACGTACCGACAACACACACAAGCGTCGGTATATATGCCAAAACGCTCACATCCGCACCCATGAATGTGCAAATGCAAACCACTAAGAAACATAGTATTGCCGTAATTATCGCTGCCCTATACCTTACAAGCACGGCAACAATCACCATAAGCACCAAAAAACACAGTGCCGCAAGCATACTTATTTCGGGCGACCCGTTCGCCGATGCAATATCAAAACCATCGGTTTTGGGAAAATCAAAGGCTGTGCATATCACGGGATATGCAATATTGACAATTCCCTTTACTGCATTTTTTAATATAAGTTTATTGTTATAATATTGCCCCGATATATAAGTTACAAGTACCACATAGGCAGGCACTCTCACCCATATATATTCAAAAAGCGGAAGTAACAAAAGCAGAAGCAAAGCGGGAAAATACACCGAACTCCTGTCTATGGATATGCCGAAAGAGGATATTACCATCTCCGTCATTCCCACACAACCACAGGCAATTACAATATATTTGAATAAAAAGTATGAAATTTTGGTTTTTATCCCCACACAGCCACGGAAATCAAGTTCCGTGCCGTATACTTCATTTCGGTTTTTATCTTTGAATATATTCATCATTTCACTATTCCGTCATTGTCAATGTATATGCAGTTTTTTGTACCCGTTGTCATTGTAAAACTATCTATAGCCGCCGTTGGCACATCGCAGGGATAGGACGTGTACAACTCACTTGAAAAATCAATAAAGTCCTGTTCGGATGTTATATTTTTTATCACAGCATCCTCACAGCCACCGTTCACCCACATAAGTTTGAATGTCGTATTGTTTTTTATAAGGCTGTATGCAACAGCAAACAAACTGTCCGTTATTGCATCCACATTTTCTTTGTAATATTCAAACACAACAACAACAGTATCATTCAAACTTTCGGCAAACTCTTTCACCAACAATTCTTCATTTCCCTTTGCCACTGTAAGCTTCCAATGTATATTGTTAAGTTTGTCACCGGTAATATATTCTCTTATACCCGTCACATCACCGCTGTATGACTTTGTTTCTTCGGTATGAAGTTCTTCACCCGTCACTCCCGCCTGCGGTAAATCAATACTCTCATTATCACACACTGGCACAACGGCAACGGTGCATACATCATTGCAAACAATCTCCCTGCTCATAAGCCCCAGCAAATCCCCTGCAATAACGGAGTTCACTCTTACACTTACATTGCCGTTCAATGTGCATTTTACGGGTATTTCAATTTTTTCCTTTGAAAAAATACCCGTTGCTGCCGTTATCTCTTCATTTCTTTTTGAATAATAGAAATTTTTGATATCGAAATTTATTTTAACATAAGACAATATCACCGGTGTAAAATTTTTTATCATAAACCTTATTTTAAAGCTGTCACCCTTTTTCAATCGCAGCCTGTCGGTTTTCATCTCAAAACCTATATGCCCCGCAAAAAACTCAAAAAGAATCACATCCGAAACGGTTAAAAGCAAAACACAACAACCCGTCAAAAACAAAAGTCTGCTTCTGAAATATACCGAAACAGCTATGGCAAGAAATGCAAAAACAAGCACATACACAAGGTTTATAACTTTTTTTATATATTTCATCTATTTCTTAATTTTGTTTCTTTCAATATATCTTGCAACAGGCTTTCAGCGGTTCTGCCCTCTGCCCTTGCCACGGCACTGAGCTCCACCCTATGAGCCGCCGTTGCCTCCAAAACATCGGCAACATCCTCCTGCACAACATAATCTCTGCCGTCAAACACAGCATTTGCCCTTGCCATTTTCAATATTGCGATACTTCCTCTGGGGCTTATACCAACAGAAAAATATTTGCTGTTTCTTGTTTTGTTGACAACATCCACTATATATGCGTAAATATTATCTTTCACAAAGCACTGCTGTGTCATATTTTTTATTTCACGCAGTTCATCTGCCGAAATAATGCTTCTCACTCTTTCAATGCCGTAATCCGTTTTATTTTTCAATATATTTATTTCGCTTTGCTCATCGGGATAGCCCATGGATATCCTTATCATAAAACGTTCAAGCTGTGATTGAGGAAGCCTTTGCGTGCCCGCAGAACCGAACGGATTTTGTGTTGCTATTGTCACAAAAGGTTCGGGCACAACTCTGGTAACTCCGTCCACTGTCACACTTCCCTCTTCCATTACCTCCAAAAGAGCGGATTGTGTTTTAGGTGAAGTTCTGTTTATTTCATCCGCAAGAAAGAGATTGCAAAAAACCGCACCGTTTACATATTCAAAACGATTTTCAGCCTTATTGAACATATTGAAACCAACTACATCACTTGGCAATACATCCGGCGTAAACTGCATTCTGCGGCACTTAAGTCCAAACACCTTTGAAACGGTGAGTGCAAGTGTTGTTTTACCCACCCCCGGTATATCCTCCATCAATATGTGTCCGCCCGATGCAATTGCCATAAGCACAAAACGCACAACCTCTGTTTTGCCTTTCACAACCTTATTTATCTCATCAATAGCCTGATTTATTTTTTCCATAAAACAAACCTCTCAAATTTTTTTACCTGTCGTATCTGGCAAATCCGAGTTCTATTATCTTTTCAACAAGTTCCTCGGCAGGTATACCGACCTCATTGAAAAGCATAGGATACATACTTATAGGTGTAAAGCCGGGTAATGTATTAATCTCATTAAATACAATTCTGTTTGTACCCTCTTCCATAAAGAAATCAACTCTTGCAAGGCCCATACCACCCAGTGCCTTAAATATTCTGACAGCCTTTTCTCTTATTTCATCTGCCTTTTCATCGGGGATTGGTGCCGGAATAACAGTCTTTGACTCCTTATTGTTGTACTTTGCATCAAAATCATAGAATTCGGCAGCTGCAAGCACCTGACCTATGGCTGAAGCTTTCACATCATCATTGCCAAGTACGGCACATTCAAGCTCCGCACCGACAATTGTTTCTTCCACAACAATTGTTCTGTCCTCCGCAGCGGCAACCTTAAGACCCTCAACAAGTTCCTCCTTGTTATGTGCCTTTGTGATACCAACACTTGAACCCGCACAAGCAGGCTTTATAAAGCAAGGATAACCGCAAGCTTTTTCAACTCTTTCAACACAGTCATCCGGATTTTCAAGCTCATTTCTGTATATAACGGTATGCTTTGCCTGATCAACATCACCGAGTGAATTAACTATTATCTTTGTGTAGGACTTATCCATACCCGCAGCAGATGCAAGCACGCCGCAACCTACATAAGGTAAGCCGGAAAGCTCCAAAAGTCCCTGTATAGTGCCATCTTCACCGTGTGCACCGTGAAGCACAGGGAAAACAAGGTCAACGGGGATATTTTTCACCTTGTCACCCACAATTCTCAAAAGTCCCTTGTGTTCTCTGTCGGGGCTGAGTATCGCTGATACGGAAAAATCCTCCCAATTGCCGCTTGAAATATGGTCAACAGGACCGTCATAAAGCAACCATCTTCCGTCCTTTGTTATGTAAACCGGTATTACCGTGTACTTCTCTCTGTTTATTTTTGATATTACAGAAGCCGCACTTACCTTTGAAACCTCATGTTCTGATGACTGACCGCCAAAAAGCACGGCTATAACTTTTTTACTCATACAAAAAATTCTCCTTTCAGATTGCAAATATATCTTTATTTTAATACTAAATTGCAAATATTACAAGTGCTTTTTTACTTTACTTGACAAATATATTATTTTGATATAAAATTATGAAAAATAACGAAACAAGGTGAAAACATGATAAAAGTATCCAATATAAAAATCCCCGCCGATATTACCCCCACAACCGACATTCTAAAGCAAAAAGCGGCTAAATTTCTGAGAGTTAAACCGACACAAATACAAAGCCTTGAAATTGCAAAAAAGTCAATAGATGCCCGTGATAAAAACGATGTGCACTATCTTTTCAGCCTCAACATAAAAATTGAAAACGAAAATAAATTTTTGAAGCTTAAAAATGTATCGGTCGTAAAGCCGTTTATATATGAAATAAAAAAATCTCATTCCGAAAAAAGACCTGTTATAGTAGGTTTCGGTCCTGCCGGCTTACTTGCCGCCTTGGTGCTTGCAAGAGCGGGATTAAACCCGATTGTGATTGAACAGGGTAAGAAAGTCGATGAAAGACAAAAAGATATAGAAACTTTCTTTAAAACGGGAATTCTTAACACATCATCGAATGTACAGTTCGGTGAGGGCGGTGCAGGTACGTTTTCGGACGGTAAACTCACAACAGGCATAAAAGACCCTCGTTGCCGTTTTGTACTTGAAGAATTTGTGAAAGCGGGTGCACCGAAAGAAATACTCTATCTTGCAAAGCCTCACATAGGCACGGACAAGCTTGTAGGTGTTGTCAAAAACATAAGAGAAGAAATAATTTCATTGGGCGGAGAAATAAGATTCAATTCACTTTTCACCGATATTACGTTTAAAAACGGCAACGTTTACGGTATTCGTGTAAAATCCGATAACACGGATTACGAAATTGAAACCGACAACGTAATTCTTGCCATAGGTCACTCCGCAAGAAACACATTTGAAATGCTTGCAAAAAAGAATATTGCAATGGAACAAAAACCCTTTGCAATGGGTGTGAGAATTGAACATAATCAAAGCAAAATAAACAAGGCACAGTATGGTAGGTTTGCCGATAGTCTGCCTGCCGCCGATTATAAGCTTGCCGTTCATCTGCCAAACGGAAGAAGTGCCTACACGTTTTGTATGTGCCCCGGTGGTGTCGTGGTTGCCGCCGCATCCGAAGAAGAACGACTTGTTACGAATGGAATGAGTTATTTTGCACGTGACGGAAAAAATTCAAATTCCGCTTTATTAATAGGAATAAACACCTCCGATTTCGGAAGTGATGACGTTCTCGCAGGTGTAAAACTGCAAAGAGAACTTGAACATAAGGCCTATATTTCGGGTGGCGGAGGATATAAAGCACCCGTTCAGCTTGCAGGTGATATTCTTGCTCAAAGACCGAGTAAAAACTTGGGTGAAATTGAACCAACCTACAAACCTCTTGTAACCCCAACGGATTTAAGAGAAGTTTTCCCCGATTATATATATTCATCACTCAGAATGGGTATTGCGGAAATGGATAAAAAAATAGAAGGTTTTGCCGACCCCTCAGCCGTGCTGACGGCAATAGAAAGCCGTTCATCCTCTCCCGTGAGAATATTGAGAGGAAAAGACCTAAATTCACTCTCCGTAAAAGGACTGTATCCCTGTGGTGAGGGCTGCGGCTATGCAGGTGGAATAATGTCTGCCGCAGTTGATGGTGTGAAATGTGCGGAAATGATAATAAAACACGGTAATTTATAATTTTTGCCTTACTAAACACAATATTGCTTGTAAGCAAAAAAATATTTCAATTTTTTCAAAAAAATTGTTGACAAACAAAATATGTTATGCTATAATCTTGATTTGTAAAGAAGAAGCTCCGTTTCTCACCTTACGACGAATATTATATTCTGTTTTGAGGTTATCATTTTTTAATATTATGACGATATTATTTTATGAGATTGCGAGCAGAACCTTTTGTGTTTTGCTTTTTTTATTTGGAGCAACAATATCTTTGAGGTGTTGACATAATCAATACTATAATCTATTAGGGGGTGCCTACCATTACCGATTTAATGATCAACGGACAAATCAGAGACAAAGAAATACGACTTATCAGCGAAACAGGCGAGCAAGTTGGCCTTATGTCAGCCAGAGATGCTCAGAAGCTTGCTGATGAAAAAATGCTTGACTTGGTGAAGATTTCACCACAGGCTAAACCACCTGTATGCAAGCTTATGGACTACAGCAAGTACAAGTTCGACCTTGCAAAGAAGGAAAAGGAAGCCAGAAAAAAGCAGAAAACAATCTCTGTTAAAGAATTGCGTCTTTCCCCTAACATTGATGTGCATGATGTGCAGGTTAAGGTAAAAAATGCAATCAAGTTCCTTAAAGAAGGTAACAAGGTAAAGGTCAGCATCCGTT